>JADGBZ010000024.1:19682-41988 GCA_015231175.1 Magnetococcales bacterium
AACCCCCACCAGGACTCCGTCCTGGACCTGCCAGGGAGCCAGCCCCCTGGACCCCGATTTGTCAGCTTTCCTCAAACCAGCTCATGGGCGGTAGCCGTGGGAAAAAGTCGGATCGTAGAGCCGCGACCGCATGGCTTGCGGTTGCTCCGGGCGCGTCGCTTGCAAAGCCGGACTGGCAATGATCATGGTCTGACCGTGAAGTCCTCGTTCCTGGCACGCCTCGGCCAAATGGGCGACCGTGGTTCGGATGATTTGTTCTTCACCCGGCCAACTGGCCTTGTGGACCACGAGGATCGGGGCGGAGGCCGACCAACCCGCATGGGTCAGTTCGCTGGCCACCGTCTCCAGCAGGGTTGCGGAAAGAAAGATGCACACGGTGCAGTGATGTCGGGCCAGGTCACGCAGCTGTTCCCCGGGAGGCATGGGGGTCCGGCCAGCGACGCGGGTGAGAATGACGGTCTGGGTGGTTTCGGGCAGGGTCAGCGTCTCCACCGCCGCCGCCGCCGAAGCCATGGCCGACGAGACGCCCGGTATCACCCCCACCTTGATGCCCGCAGCCCGGAGGGGGCCAGCAACTTCGGCCAGGGCCCCGTAAAGACCAGGATCTCCTGTTTGCAGGCGGACCACCTCGGCATGGCGGCTGGCTTGATCCAGCAACCAGGCGAGCATCTCTTCCAGAGTCATGCTGCTGGAGTCGGCCACCGCACATCCCTCTCGCAGATGGTGCAGATGTTCAGCCGAGACCAGGGATCCGGCATACAGGACCGCTCCGGCCCGGGCAAGCAGGGCGCGACCGCGCACAGTGATCAGGTCGGGGTCTCCCGGACCAGCTCCCACAAACCATACTTTTGCCATGCAACGCCCCAAAAAATACTATTGAAAAACTGGGATGGGGATCCAAGGGGAAGGGCTGCGCCCTTCCCCTTGGTGGGGTTTGGGGCGAAGCCCCAACAAGGCCCATCATATCACCCCTTGATCCTATCGGAAAACGCAGATTGTCATTCCATTGCCATTCCCTGAGATTGAAAACCTGCAATGCGTCCGCCTTCTGGCGCAAAAAGACGCGCCAGAAGGCGGACCAAGGCCCGCCCCTTGGGCCTTTTTTGCAAACAGCGCAAAAAAGGCCTGGGAGAAGGGGGGCGTACAAAAACAAAACGGGGCGCTGCCCCGGACCCCGCAAGGGCTCTGCCCTTGACCCGCCAGGGAGCCAGCCCCCTGGACCCCGATTCGTTGGACCTGTGCTGAACCCTTTACGTCCTGTCCTTCCCTTCCACCCACAAGAGCGCTGCCCTTGACCCGCCCGGGAGTCAGCCCCCTGGACCCCGATGCGTTGGAGCTGTGCAGAATCCTTAAGTCTTATCCTTCTCTTCCACCGGCGGGATATGCAAGGATTGCAACAATCGATCGATCTGGCTGCCATATTCGAACGAGTTGTCCTTGACGAAACGCAGGATGGGGATCTGACGAATTTTCAAGCGGCGCGCCAGGCGACTGCGGATAAATCCAGCAGCATGATTCAGCGCCGCCCCGGCATCTTCCATCGCTTCGGCGCTGGCGCCTGCCCCCAGGATCGAGAAGTAAACGGTGGCATAGCTCAGATCCCGACTCACCTCCACATCGGAGATGGAGACAACACCCGTCAAACGCGGATCCTTGACCTCGCCACGCTCCAGGAGTGTGGCAATCTCCCGCCGTATTTGGACACGAACACGCTCGGTGCGGAGAGTCATGTGATCACATCCACCCGAAAATCGGCCACGACGACCTGGCCACTCCGTTCGATAAACTGAACCACCTTGCGCAACCGACTCTGCAACAACGCAGCATCGTTTCCTACCGCAGCCATACCCAACCCGGCGCTCTGCCACACGTCCTGGTGCTCCACTTCGGCAACGGCAACGGCAAACCTCTGCTGGACCCGCGCCAACAACCCCTTGATAATCCCCCGCTTCTCCTTGAGGGAGTGAACGCCGGGCAGGTGCAGACGCATCTCAAGAACACCAACGTGCATCATTCGGCAATGGTCGGTCGGACCTCCTCGCGGAGATAAACCTCAATGACATCCCCAACCTTGATGTCACTGAATTTATCCAGACTGATGCCGCAATCCACCCCCTCGCGCACCTCACGAGCGTCCTCCTTGAAGCGTTTCAGGGCTGAGATGGTTCCTTCATGGACCACCACGCTGTTGCGCAACAGGCGCACCAACGCACTGCGCTGCACCACACCATCGGTCACCATGCATCCCGCCACATTGCCCACCTTGGAGATACGGAACAACTCCCGCACCTGGGCATGGCCGATGACATTTTCCTTGTAGGTGGACTCCAGCATTCCTTCCATGGCACGCCGAACGTCATCCACCAGGTTGTAGATCACGTTGTAAAAACGCAGATCCACCTTTTCACGCTTGGCCAGGTCACGGGCCTTGGCATCGGCGCGCACGTTGAACCCCACCACAACCGCATCGGAGGCAACAGCCAGCATGACATCGGACTCGTTGATGCCGCCCACTCCCATATGAATGACGGTGACCTGCACATGGGGATGTTCGATCTTGCGCAGGGCATCCGACAAAGCCTCCACCGAACCCTGCACATCACCCTTGATCACCACCTTCAGATCAGCCTTTTCCCCTTCCTTGATCTGGTCGAACAGATCGTCCAGCTTGGCCGGCGATTGGCGGGCCTGCTCCTGCTCCTTGCTCTTCTGCGCCCGGAAGGAGGCGATTTCCCTTGCCCGGCGCTCATCGGGCACCACGACCAGATTGTCGCCCGCCTTGGGAATCCCGGAGAGACCAATCACCTCCACCGGAGTCGAGGGGCCTGCCGATGGGACACTTTCACCCGT
This sequence comes from Magnetococcales bacterium, assembly GCA_015231175.1. Classification (NCBI taxonomy): domain Bacteria; kingdom Pseudomonadati; phylum Pseudomonadota; class Magnetococcia; order Magnetococcales; species Magnetococcales bacterium. The sequence continues at coordinate 22,533 of JADGBZ010000024.1, forward strand.
GTCGGTCAGCAGGCCGCGAATTTTGCCCCATTCGTGACCGACCACGAAGACATCACCCACCCGCAAGGTACCATTGCGCACCAAGCAGGTGGCCACGGCCCCACGGCCACGGTCCAGATTGGCTTCAATGATCACGCCACGCGCCCGCCGATCCGGGTTGGCCTTGAGCCCCAACATTTCGGCTTGCAAAAGGATCATCTCTTCAAGGGTATCCACACCGGTACCCGCCTTGGCGGAGAGCGGAACAAAAATGGTGTCGCCGCCCCACGATTCGGAGACCAGTCCATGTTCGGAGAGCTGCTGCATGACCCGGTCCGGGTTGGCATTGGGTTTATCCATCTTGTTGACCGCCACCACGATGGGAACGCCGGCATCCTTGGCATGACTGATGGCTTCCTGGGTCTGCGGCATGACGCCATCGTCGGCGGCCACCACCAGGACGACGATATCCGTCGCCTTGGCACCCCGGGCGCGCATGGCCGTAAAGGCGGCATGACCCGGCGTGTCGAGGAAGGTAATACGTTTGCCGCTCGCCATGTTGACCTGATAGGCCCCGATATGCTGGGTGATGCCGCCATGCTCCCCAGCCGTCACGTTGGTCTTGCGAATGGCATCCAGTAGGGATGTCTTGCCGTGATCCACATGTCCCATAACCGTAACCACTGGCCAGCGCTCCACGAGCGTTTCCGGCTGATCGCCGGCATCGGCCAACTCGGCCTCGATATCGGCACCGACCGAGACCTGTTTGGTGCGATGCCCCATCTCCTCCACCAACAGGGTGGCCGTATCCTGATCCAGAACCTGGTTGATGGTCACCATGACCCCCTGACTGAACAGGAGCTTGATGACCTTTGACGACTTGACGGCCATGCGGCTGGCCAATTCGGCCACGGTGATGGTTTCCGGGATGATCACCTCCCGCACCACGGGAGCCGGTGGACCTTCGACCCGGCGCTCATCCCGGCCCCCACGACCACCGCGCATCTGAGCCGCGCCACCACCGCCACCCTGACCTCCACCAAGGGAAGATCCACTCGCCGCCCCGGAACCCTTGCGCCCCTTGCGTTTCCCTTTGGTTTTCAGAGTTTCGCGATTCTGGGTCAAACGTTGTCCTTCGACCTCCAGGGTTCGCTGTTCTTCGATGCGGCGCTTTTGTTCGCGCAACTCTTCGAGCTGGGACAACCGCTTGGTGACGAGATCCTCGGTCTTTTTGCGCGCCACCTCTTCGCGTTGCAGGCGTGTCAGCTTGCGTTTTCCATCGGTCTTTTCCAAATCGACAGCTTCCACCGCCAACCCCGCGAGAAGCTTCGGGACAGCCTCCTCCTCCTGGGTTTGGGAGATCTCCTGGGACTGCTCCCCGCTCATGATCAAGCCGGTCGTCACCTCCACTTGGCCTGGCCTGGCAACCCGATCTTTTCCTCGTCCTCGCCCTTTATCGCGTTCTCTCTCCCCTGCCTTGGCACCTTTCCCACTGCCCGTGCCGGCACTGCCCGTACCCGCTCTGGGTGCGGATGACCATGCGGGGCCATCGAGATGCGATTTTTTGTTTCTGGCAGCCACCGTATCGGAAGTGTTTCCGGTCTCGAGGGTTGTCACCTTTCCTCTGTGAGGCAATGCAGATTTTTCGGCCACGGCCTGTTGCTCGAAATGGGGCTGCGCAACCCTGTGCTGCTCCCCCCTGGGCGATTCGCTCCCGGGTTGCTCAACTTTATGTTGTCCGACAGGTTGCTTTTCAGGCTGTGGCACAAGCTCTTTTTGTTCAACCAGATGTTCCGTTGGATGGGGCACGGGTGGCTGGGGCGCACCCAACTCTCCATCCACCCCTTCACTGCCAACAGGCGACGCATGCTCCCGTGACGACACCTCCAGATCTGCCGGCGGTAAAACCGTCGGGCGGGTTTGCTGGTCTTGTTCCGGGGAGGGCGAAGGCGGCGCATCCTGCTTCGGGGTTTCCCGTTCCGGGGGCTCCCGCACCAGGGCTTCCTGCTCGAAGACGCGGCGCTCCTCCTGGGTCATGGGGGAGATGACGTGCTGTTCCCTCCCCTTCTCTTCGCCCTTCGTCCCCTGTTCTTCGTGCTGGACTTCGGGGGAGGACTCTTCGTGGGCCGGTTGCAGTGTCGTCGGGTCATCAGAAGGGGCTCCCGAACCGGCCTTGATGAAGGTCCGCTTGCGGCGCACCTCCACAACGACGCTCTTGCTGCGGCCATGGGAGAAGTTCTGTTTTATGGAGCCGCCCTCAACCGTTTTTTTGAGAACGATCCGGCGCGGGGCCTTCAAACTCAACTTCCCATCCTGGTCTGCGGTCTTCTTGGTGTCGTCTCTCAACGAATACTTCTCCACTGCTGTCCTGGTTGACCTGCTGGAAAATCCATCCCTGTCTTTTCCAAACCTTCACGACTGGTAAAACGTCCGCCATCGGGTGGCATCAGCCCGAACCCGCCGCAGCGCTCCTCCGGGGAGGATGGCCAGCACAGCGACCGCCGCGCACCCGCAGGCCGCTCCCAACTGCTTCTGGTCAAACAACTCCGTGGGATTGTCAACTCCGTGCCGGGCCGTCATGGTTGCTACATCTTCGCACAAGGAACGTTCCGCATCTTCAGCGACGATCAGAAAAGGGCGGACACCCTCCGTCACGAGCCTCTCCATCTCCCACACATCCAGCAGGAGCGACCGGCTGCGACGGGCCAGTCCAATTCCATCCAACATACGCCGCTTCAAGGCCAGGGAAAGACGATCCTGCAACTCCCCGGCTTCCGGCAGCAGCAGCTGCGAACCCAACCGCCGCAACAAACCGCGCCGCTGGACCAACCCCGCGACATGGCACCGGGTCGGCTGAATATACACCCCGCGCCCTGGCCGGCTCCCTGCCAAATCCTCGGCCAACCACCCCAACGAATCCACGCCGAACCTCAGCAGGTGCGCACGCGGGTGGACCGTTCGACTGATCAGACAGGTACGAAAGGCCCCGCGTTCCGGCTCTCTATCTGGTTTTTTTCCCTCCTGTCCCTTTTGGTTTCTGCCTGGTCGTTTCGCCTTCATCGAACCATCCTGCCACTTGCCGCGCTTCAAGAATCAGGGCCTCGATCTCATTTTGGGCCATTTTGGTATCGGTCACCAACTCCAAAAATTCGTCGGTACTCAAGTCAGCCAGGGCATCCAGATCGCGTATGCCCTTTTCGGCCAGCGGAACAATCATCCCCTCCGGCATGGCTTCGAGCTTCGACAGCCTCGGGTCAATCTCCAGTTCCACTTTGCGCTCCTCGGTTTTCAGGGCCTGTTGCAAGAGTTGATCCCGGGCGCGGTTGCGCAACTCCTTGGCGATCTCCTCATCAAATCCTTCGATGCTGGCCAACTCCTCAAGCGGGATGTAGGCCACCTCTTCGCTGGTGGTAAACCCCTCCTGGATCAAGGCCCCGGCAACATCCTCATCAATATCCAAAGTGGTCATGAACCCTTTGGCCAGCTCATGGAACTCTTCGGCCCGGCTGTTCATCTCCTCCTGCTCGGTGATGATATCGATGCGCCACCCGGTCAGGTCGGAAGCGAGACGAACATTCTGTCCACGCCGACCAATGGCCAGGGAGAGCTGATCTTCGTTGACCACCACCTTGATGCTCTTCTCCTCTTCGTCCATCACCACCTTGGAGACTTCCGCCGGCGCCAGAGCATTGCAGACAAAAACTGCCGGGTCGGCATTCCATTCGATGATGTCGATCCGTTCGCCCTGCAACTCGGTGACAACCCCCTGCACGCGGGAGCCACGCATGCCGACACAGGCCCCGACCGGATCCACATGGGCATCGTTGGAACGCACGGCAATCTTGCTGCGATAGCCCGGATCACGCGCCACCGCACGGATCTCCACGAGTCCGTCATAAATCTCCGGCACTTCCATCTCAAACAGGCGGGTGACCATCTCCGGATGGGTGCGAGAGAGAATCACCTGTGGCCCCCGGGTGGCATCCCGAACATCGTAAATGTAGGCCCGGATACGATCCCCCGGACGATAGTGTTCACGAGGCAACTGCTCCTCATGGGGCAGAAAGGCTGAAGTCCGGCCAAGATCCACGTAGATATTGTTGCGTTCCACCCGTTTGACCAGGCCGTTGACCAGTTGCCCCTTACGATCCGCATACTCCTGGAATATGCGCTCCCGTTCCGCTTCGCGCACCTTCTGGACGATCACCTGTTTGGCAGTCTGGGCGGCGATGCGGCCAAACTCGATGGCGGGCAACGTCTCGGCGATGAAATCACCCAATTTGGCGCCGGGATTCAACTTCCTGGCGTCATCCAAGGCAATTCTGAGGTCGGCGTCATCCACCTGGTCAGCCGTCTCCACCACCTCCCGCAACTGACTCAGGACAAATTCACCGGTTCGATTGTCAAAGTGTGCCTGGATATTCTTGTGGGCGCCATACCTCTTGCGCGAAGCGGTCAATATGGCCGTCTCCATCGCGTCGACGACAATCTGCCGGTCGATCCCTTTTTCCCGGGCGACCTGTTCCACAACCTGCATGATTTCCCCTGCCATGGCCTCAGTCCGCTCGCTCTCCCTAAAAATCGACTTCCAAATTGGCCTTGCTGATCAGGTCAAACGGTATGCGCACACTTGGCGCCTGATCGGCGTCACCATCCATTTCCAGAAGGATGTCACTCCCGTCCATCCCCCGCAACATGCCCCGAAACGACTTGCGCCTGCCAGCATCCTCCCCCAAAGGGCGAAAGGTGCGCAGCACGACCAAGTGATCCTTGAACCGAATATAATCCTCACGCTTGCGCAAGGGCCGCGTCAAGCCCGGCGAGGAGACCTCCAACCGATAACTTCCGGGTACGACATCATGGGTATCCAACGCACCGGAGAGACGACTGCTGACGGTGGCGCACAGCTCCAGATCCACGCCGGAAGGGCGGTCCACGCTCAGACGCAAAACCCAATCCCGGCCATCCTTGGTGTACTCCACATCCACCACTTCGCAGCCCGCACTCACGGCAATCTCTTCCGCCACCTGGAAAACCCGTTCCACCACACCCGACATCGCTCCACCCGCCCCTGTCGACAGGATCCGGCAACCCTGGAAAAACCCTGCATTCTCAAAAAAAAAGCCGGCAGCAGCCGACTTCGTGTACAACAGAGCACCTCCAAAGAACACGAACGCCGACTATAATGTATTTCCACCCGGAAGCCAAGGGGTCAGAACCCCGCCTTTGTCGATTTTCCCGAAGCACGGGGTGGTCCACGCCTTTATCGCTTGCGCTTTCCGGTTTGGAGCATGGCCTGGGCCATGGCCACAGCCAGGCTGCCCTGACCTTTTTCCTCCTTTTCCCGGAAGGGCGCACCCCCGGTCGGCACAGGGCGCCGTGCTGCCTGGCTGCACGGCTGGACCGTCGAACAGGTTTGTTTTTCATCAAGAAGCATGCTGAGCGCAATGCGACGACGGGCGTGATCCACCTCCACAACCCGCACTTTGACCACATCACCAGCCTTGACCACAGTGTGGGGATTTTTGACAAAAGTGCGGGACATGGCTGAAATATGCACCAAACCATCCTGGTGAACGCCGATATCGACAAAAGCGCCAAAATTGGTCACGTTGGTCACCACCCCCTCCAAAAGCATGCCCGATTGCAAATCGGCCAGACTCTCCACCCCTTCCCGAAAGGTGGCCGTGCGAAACTCCGGGCGTGGGTCGCGCCCGGGTTTCTCCAGCTCCCGCAAAATATCCTGCACGGTCGGTTCGCCAAAGCGACCATCGACAAATTGGCTCGGATGCAAAGATCGCAATACCGGCTGATTGCCGATCAATTGGGCCAGGGCAAGCCCGGTTTTCCGGACTATTTTTTCCACGACAGGATAGGACTCGGGATGAACGGCAGAGTTGTCCAGCGGGGTCTCCCCGTTGTGAATACGCAAAAAACCGGCAGCCTGTTCAAACGCCTTGGGACCAAAACGGGGAACAGCAAGCAACTCTTTGCGATTGCGAAAAGGCCCCGTTGCATCCCGGCGGCTGACAATGTTGCGGGCCAGGGTGCGATTCAGGCCCGAAACCCGCTCCAGCAAAGGAATCGAGGCCACATTGACATCTACCCCCACGGCATTGACCGCATCCTCCACCACCCCATCCAGAGCGGCGGCCAATTGGCGCGGTTCCACATCATGCTGATATTGCCCCACGCCAATGGCTTTGGGCTCGATCTTCACCAGTTCCGCCAGTGGATCCTGCAAGCGCCGGGCGATGGAGACGGCACCACGCAACGTCACATCCAGCTCCGGCAGCTCCTGGGAAGCATATTCCGAAGCCGAGTAGACCGAAGCACCGGCCTCGCTGACCAACACACCGGTCAGCCCCGATTCAGGTAACGCTTTTTGCAAATCTGCAACAAGGCGGGTCGTCTCACGAGACGCCGTGCCGTTGCCAGTACCGATCAGCTTGACGTTGTGACGGCGACAAAGTTCCGCCAATTGCCGCAGGGACTCCTGCCACTTGTTGTGCGGTTGGTGGGGATGAATGGTTGCCGTCGCCACCACCTTGCCGGTTCCATCCACCACAGCAACCTTCACACCGGTACGCAGCCCGGGATCCAGACCCATGACCGGCACCCCTCCCGCCGGGGCAGCCAGCAACAAATCCTGCAAATTCCGGGCAAAAACCCGGATGGCCTCGGCATGTGCCGTCTCAGTCAGACGTTGCACGAGGCTGGTGTCGATATGGGGCCGCACCTTCTTGCGCCAACACAGTCGAACCGTCTCGGCCAGCCAAGCATCGGCTGGCCGACCACGCTGGCAAACACCAAAATGCCCGGCAAGCAGCCCTTCGCATACGGTGTATTGTGTACCGGTGACTTGGGCGTCCTGCTCCAACTCAAGGCTCAGGCGCAAAACACCCTCGGCCACACCACGCAAAACAGCCAGAATCCGGTGCGGCGGCAGAGCGGTCAGGCGCTCCGCATACGCAAAATAGTCGGCAAACTTGGCCCCATCCGCCTCCTGCCCCTTCACCACCCGTGTGGTCAATTGCCCCTCTTTCCACACCGTTTCCCGAAGACGCCCTACCAAATCCGGATCCTCGCCCAGGTGATCCAACAAAACATGCTGCGCCCCTTCCAGGGCAGCCGCCGGGTCAGGAACCCCCTTCTCCGGATTCACATAAGCCATGGCCGCCGTTTCTGGATGGGTTTCCGGATGGTGCAGGAGCGTCATGGCCAGAGGCTCCAGACCCGCCTCACGCGCCACCCCCGCTTTGGTGCGGCGTTTGGGCCGATAAGGAAGATAAAGATCCTCCAAACGGGTCTGGGTTTCGGCAACCAAAAGGGCATGCTCCAGTTCAGAAGTCAGTTTCTCCTGTTCCCGCAAACTCTTCAGAATGGCCTCGCGGCGCTGGTCCATCTCCCGCAAATATCCCAGACGCTCTTGAATCTGCCGCAGATGGGTATCGGTCAGGCCGTTCGTGACTTCCTTGCGGTAGCGGGCAATGAATGGCACCGTCGCTCCGGCATCCAGAAGTTCAATGGCCGCCGTGATCTGGCTCTCCCGTACCCCGACCGATTCTGCAATCCGTTGTGAAATAGATTTCATAGGGCATCCTGCCGCAGCTAAAAAGTTGTTTCGAGTTGCAAACGTTTCTTGACGGAGATGTCGAATGGTTACATGCTCCGTATCTGTTTTATCAGGGCTTCGCCCCGAACCCCACCAGGACACCGTCTTGGGCCCTGCCTGGGAGCCAGCCCCCTGGATCCCGAGTGTGGCCGGGCGGTGAATGGTTACGATTTTTGACAGACGCCATCCCGGGTACGGCAAACAGGCTGGACGAAAAGATACATGGAAATGGACCGGCTGTTGAGGACATTGCATTTTGCGGCAGGCAAACACCGTCTGCAAAAGCGCAAGGATGGGGTGACACCCTACATCAATCATCCCATCGCCGTCGCGGAAATTTTGGTCCGGGTGGGAAAAGTCACCGACCTGCTCACGCTGCAAGGCGGTCTCCTGCACGACACCCTGGAGGATACCCCCACCACGGTGGATGAACTGACACAACATTTTGGTGAGACAGTCGCCCGGCTGGTTCAGGAGGTCACTGACGACAAATCCCTGCCCAAGGCCACACGCAAACAGCTCCAGATCGAAAAAATGGGCGAAAAATCCCTGCGGGCCAAAACCCTGAAACTGGCCGACATGTGCTGTAACGTGGCCGACCTCCTGGAAAAACCACCCCTCGGCTGGTCTGCGCAGCGCTGCCAGGAATATCTGCTGTGGTGCCGACAGGTCATGGAACCGATACGTGGCAGCAACCCCTTTCTGGAGAACCACCTGGATAACTTGATTGATCGTAACTATTCACCACCCTTGCAAGAAAAGCCTGGACAGGAAAGCCTTTGTCAGGGCTTCGCCCCGAACCCCACCAGGGCTCTGCCCTGGACCCGCCAGGGAGCCAGCCCCCTGGACTCCGATTCGTGGCCGGGTGGTGAATAGTTACGATTGATCAAGGGTGACCTTCCAGCCCCCTTTCCAAGGCAATCGCACGTGATGCGGGCACACCCGAGGCCATGATCGCTTTTTGGCACCAGGATCCAGCTCCCTGGACCCCAATCAACAACAGACCCCGATGGAAAACCCATCGGGGTCTGTTACGTAAACCAATCCCAAGGCAGTAAAAACGGTCTTAATGCACCCGCGCCCAGATGCGCCGCTTGACCGCATAGAGCATGGCGGTCCAGATAAACAGGTAGATCATGACTTTGAAACCGGTAGACTTCCGTTCCGACACAGTGGGCTCTGCCGCCCAGGCCATGAAGGTCACCACGTCGCGCGCCATTTGCGGCAGGGTGTTCTCGGTGCCATCGGTGTACTCCACCTGGCCGGCGGAAAGAGGCTGCGGCATGGCCAGGAAGTTGCCCGGGAAATACCGGTTGAACTGATCCCCCTTGACGATCTTTTCCAGAGTCTCTTTGACCTTCTCCGGATGGTGCCGATCCAAATGAAGGCTGCTGGCCACCTCCTTGAGCTCTTCTTCGGAGAGTTGACCGTCAGCCACAACGCGCCTAGCAAGCTCAACCTCTTCAGGCTTGATGTAGCCGGTCAGGAGGCCATAAACATAATCTTCATAACCCTTGCGCGCCTTGGTCATGAGGGACAGATCGGGCACCAAGGTTCCGAACGACTCCTTGGCCGCTGCCGGCTCCATGGCGGAGAGCATTTTGTCTTTCTTGGTGCGGCCCTGCGCCGAGGCCATTTTATCAATCTCCACCTCGGTGAAACCGAACGCACGCAATGCGTCAAACTTGATATATTTGAGCGAGTGGCAACCGAGGCAAACCTCGGTGGCCACCTTGGCGCCACGCTTGAGGGCCTTGTTGTCAAACTGACCGAAGATGCCGGTGAAACTCCAATCCTCCTTCGGCAGGGGCGCACCCCCGGAAGAGGCAAAGAGCGACTGGGGAATGATCACGGCCACGGCGATGAGCGCGGCCTTGATGGTATGCGTGTTCATGATTGCTCGCTCCTCCCCTCAAAGGCTCTTGGGCAAAGGCCGGGGTTTTTCGATGCCTGTGACGGTGATGAACCAGAGCAACAGGAAGTAACCGAAGTAGACAGCCGTACCCCCGCGACCGACATAGACGATGGGCATGCCGCCGAAAACCGTGGCATCGGCAGGGTTGTAGCCAACCCATCCCAGAACAAATGAATCGACCAGGAAAATCCAGAACAAAACCTGGCTGATGGGCCGATACCGAAACGAGCGGGCCGGAGAACGATCCAGAAAGGGCAGCAGAAACAAGATGGCAATGGAGCCGCCCATGGCAATCACTCCGGCAAGTTTGCTGTACGGCCCAAGAAAGTCAATGGAGCGCAGGATGGCATAAAAGGGAAGGAAATACCACTCTGGCACAATGTGGGCCGGAGTCTGCATGGGGTTGGCTTCAATGTAGTTGTCCGGCTCCCCGAAAAAATTGGGGGCAAAGAAGACAAAAGCACAGAAGACGATCAAAAAGACCCCAACCCCGTAAAGATCCTTGACGGTAAAGTAGGGGTGAAAAGGAATGGTGTCCTTGTGATCCAGGTCAATGCCGTCCGGGTTGTTGGAGTGGACGGCATGCAGCGCCCAAAGATGCAAAATAACCAGACCAAACACCACAAACGGCAACAGGAAATGCAGCACAAAGAAACGGTTGAGAGTGGGATCACCCACGGAGAAGCCGCCCCACACCCAAATGACCAGGTCTTCACCAGCCACAGGAACGGCGGAGACGAGGTTGGTGATGACCGAGGCCCCCCAATAGGACATCTGGCCCCAAGGAAGGACATACCCCATGAAGGCCGTGGCCATCAACACAAAGAAAATGATGACTCCGAACCACCAGAGAATCTCCCGAGGCTTGCGGTGCGAGCCATAGTACATGCCACGCAGAATATGGATGTAAACCATGATGAAAAAGAAAGTGGCACCATTGGCATGCATGTAGCGAAGAAGCCAACCCCAATTGACATCACGCATGATGTGTTCGACAGAGTCGAACGCCTTGACGGCATCGGGCTTGTAATGCATGGCCAGAAAAATTCCCGTGGCCAGTTGAATGATGAGTACAAACAAGGCCAAAGACCCAAAATTCCACCAATAATTCAAATTTTTCGGGGTAGGATACTCAGTAGCCTGACTCTTGATGAGGTCGGTGACGGGAAGACGCGCATCGACCCATTCCATGATAGATTTAAACACGGGTTGGCCTCCTTCAACTCAACCGGAACGCCGTCAGGCGACCGCCTTGCCGATCACGAGGGTATGCTGACCCTTGAACTCGTAATGAGGCACGGGAAGATTTTTAGGTGCTGGACCTTTCCGGACACGTCCGGAGGTGTCGTAGTGGGTGCCATGGCAGGGGCAGAGAAAACCACCATAGTCACCGGACCCGACAGGCTGCGGAACGCAACCCAGATGCGTGCAGAGCGCCACAAGGACAAGCCACTCAGGCTTGGTCGTCCGATCGGCGTCTCTCTCTGGATCGGTCATGGATGCATTGTCGTCGTCGTGTGCCGCTTTGATCTGGGCGGCAGTTCGATGCAGGATGAAAACGGGCTTGCCCTGCCAAGGGACCGTGATCATCTGTCCTTCCTCGATGCTTTTGAGATCCACTTCGGTCGTGGCCTGGGCCAAAACGTCGGCAGTGGGACTCCAGGACTGGATGAACGGCCAGCAGGCGCCTGCAACGCCTACTGCACTGACCGCGCCGGTAGCCAGGATGAGAAAATCCCGGCGGCTCTCTTCTTGCTGGGTGACCATGGGCTCCATTGACCTCCCCGTGGGATATGCAAACGGCTGTTGGGGGATTTTGACTTCTAAAAAAAAACGAACCGGCGCTTTCAGATCGACTTGTCGAGGGAATGGAAAAGATCAATAAGGAGGAGCTAATATTCCAGAACAAGGGCAGAGCGTCAACCCCTTTTGGTGACCCCGCCCCCGGAAAGGAGACGAGCGCATGGTGACACATGCCGAACAAAAACCCGGGCCGGGTGCAACCGCCCCTTTTCATGTCATTCTCATGTGCCCGGAAATCCCACAAAACACCGGAAATATCATGCGTTTGTGTGCAGCAACCGGAACGGTGCTGCATCTGGTGGGACCGCTGGGATTTCGTCTGGACGCCGCTGGCGTGCGGCGGGCGGGAATGGACTACCGCCATCTGAGTCAGGTGGTGCGTCATGATGACTGGCCCAGCTATTGGGCGACACACCCCGGTGGAGCGCCTTTGTACGCCCTGTCCACCCACGGCGACCAACCCTACACAACCTGCGCCTTCCGTCCCGGAGACCGGCTCCTGTTCGGCTCCGAAGGATCCGGGTTGCCGGTGGATATCCGGACGCAACTCCAGCCCCATCTGGTGCGTATTCCCATGTTGGGTACAGCGCGCAGCCTGAATCTGGCCAATGCCGTGTCGGTGGTCCTTTATGAAGCCCTGCGACAAAACACCTTTCCCAACCTTGCCTGATGGGTGACTATTCAGCACCCTTCCAAAAAAAACTTGGACATGAAAGCCTTTGTCAGGGCTTCGCCCCGAACCCCACCAGGACTCTGTCCTGGATCTGCCAGGGAGCCAGCCCCCTGGACCCCGATTCGTCGCCGGGTGGTGAATAGTGACCAGTTTTTTTAGCTTGACGTACCGGTCACTGTTCACCACCCTCTCAAGAAAAAATGGGCTGTGAAAGCCTTTGTCAGGGCTTCGCCCCAAACCTACCAGGACACCGTCTCAGGCCCTGCCAGAGAGCCAGCCCCCTGGAATTCGATGCGTTGTTGGGTACCGGACAATTATCCATGCTCTTCTTGAAGGGGCGTTGAACAGTTACCATGATCGCACGTTTGTGTGGCACGTTGGCGGAAAAGCAGCCCAACCAGATTGTCGTGGATGTCGGAGGGGTCGGATATCGGGTCTTCATCCCCTTTTCCACCTACGCGGGACTGCCCGGTGTGGGAGAAGCCACGGTTGTCTGGACCGTCACCTACGTCCGGGAGGATGCGTTCCACCTCTACGGTTTTGCCACCCTGGAAGAGAAAAACCTCTTTAATCTGCTGACAGGGGTCTCCGGGGTTGGAGGTCGCCTGGCCCTGGCCATCCTCTCCACACTTGCGCCAGCCACCATCGTGGAAGCCTTGGCCAACGAGGATATCAACACCCTCAGCCGCGTGCCGGGTATCGGCAAAAAGAGCGCACAACGCCTGGCCCTGGAGTTGAAGGAGAAGGTCGCCGGAGTGGCCGGATCGCTGCCCAGCGCTCCGCGCAACCAGACCGCTGCCACCCCCTCCCCAGGGCTGTTGCGCAACGAGTTGACCTCGGCCCTGATCAACCTGGGTTTCAAACCCCTACAGGTGGAACAAACCCTGCGCCGCACTCTCACCAACGATGTCACCCGGTTGGAAGATGCCCTGCGTCTTGCCTTGAAGGATCTTTCGTCATGAGCGCCGCCTCTGTCCACGTTCCTCGCAAGTTTTATATTGCGTTCGCCCTGCTGATCGTGGTCGTGGGCCGCTTTGGCAATCACTTCGACAACGCCGCAGGAATCGACTTCTATCAATACTGGGGCACGGGTCTGGCCCTGAAAAGCGGCCAGATTCCGAATGCCAACGTCTATCGTCAGGAAAAAACCATACAGGCTTTTTTGAATGCCCTCGTGGACCGCACTTCTCCCGACCCGCGCTTGAAAACTGTCAATCAGTACCGACGCGCTTCCCTCGAATTTGCGGGAACCCCCCTCCTGTTCGCCCTCTGGAGCCTGGTCAGCCTGCCGGACTACTCCCAGGCTTTTTTATGGTTCTCCTTTGGCAAAGCGCTGCTGTTCATGGCGGGCATACTGCTTCTGGAGCGCACCTTGACCAGAAATGGGTCGGCAGCTTTCATGACCGGTATCGCCATGTTGGTTCTCTTTCTGCCTGTGTCTTCGGATTTCCTCATGGGCAACATCAATCTGGTGCAATTTTTTGGCATTTGTCTCATCTTGTACTTCTGTAGCCTGCTCACCCCCGGAAAAGTATCCCACCTGCCCGGAATACCGACCATCATTCTGGGCCTGGCCGCCTTTTTCGCCTTATTGAAACCCAATATTTTCCTGATTTTTCCCTGCATGTTTCTGCATATACTGGCCCGGCTCGGCTGGCGCCGCATGGTACCCACACTCCTGGGCACGCTCCTCCTGCTTTTGTCGTTCCTGATCTTTCCCATGATTCAGCTTGACTCGGCGACCATCTGGCTGGATTGGTACCACAGAACCCTCGCCGGAGATGTACATGGCAACATTGCCATCTGGAGTCCCGTAAAATTTGGAAATCTGTCGGTGCATGCCTACATGCAAGATTTTACCAGCATGCCCCCGGAAACCTTGACGAAAATGTCATGGCTCTTCCTGACCCTGACACTCGGCCTGGCGTTGCTTGCACGAATGCGGCGAGAGCGTCATGCCCACCTGGCCAACCCAGGTTTACCTGCACTCAGCCTGTTGGACACCCTGCAAGCCATCATGGCTGATGCCAGCATCATGATGGCTTTGGCCCTGATTGTTTCTACCCTGTTCATGCCATTGATCTGGTTGCACTATCTTGTCATCCTGGCCGTTCCCGGTCTTTTGTTGATCGATGCAAAAACACGGTCACTCCGTCTGTTGGGGTTGCTCACCCTGATTTGTGCTTCCGATCTGATTGGACAGTTGATCATAACCTTGCGCTCCATGCCGGCCATGCAGGAGCACTCGGTGATCATTGTTATCCTGCATGCCACAAGAGTCACCTTGCTGGCCTTCTCCTGGCTACCAGCCTGGGTCGGTATCTTGATGAAGGTGAGTGGCCAGGAAACCAAGCCATGAAACGGGGTCCAGGGGGCTGGCTCCCTGGCTTTGTCCAGGGCAGCGCCCTGGTGGGGTTCGGGGCGAAGCCCTGACAAAGGCTTTCAAACCCGAGCTTTTCTTGAAAGAGTGCGGAACAGTCACCGAATACCGAAACAAAAATGGCGGTCGCCCCACCGGGATGCGACCGCCTTTTCCTGTATGTGCGCCCGTTTACCGGGCGTCTGCGGATAACGTGATTACTTGATGCCCCCCATCAGGGTAATAAGCACCCCGGTCAAGATGGCTGTCGTGATCACGCCGCTGATGTTGGCCCCCAGCGCCTGAGGCAGGATGATGGCGCTTGGATTCGCACTGGTGACCACTTTTTGGGCAACCTTGGCCGTGGTGGGCACACAGCTCACGGCTGCGATGCCAATGACCGGGTTGAATTTTTTGCCACTCATGAAGTAGAGGACATAGCCACCCGCGATGCCGCCGATAGCCGAGAAGGTCAAGGCGGTGATTCCCAGCACCAGCAGAATGAAGACATCGGGATTCAGGAGGGTGCTGGCCTCGCACAGGACGCCCAGGGTCATACCCAGGAAAAAGGTGGCGCCATAGAGAAAAACGCCCTGGAAAAGCTTGACGAAATCCACAAGGCCCGATTCACGGATGACCACACCCAGAAAGAGCGAGAGGAACAACGGACCCGCCACGGGGAAGAGCAGTGACAAAAGGACACAACTGATGACGGCGAAGATGATTTTTTGATCGGAGGTGATGGGCGTGCGCTTCTCGGGCGGCATGGCGATGCCGCGAATGTGACGAGGCACCAACAGCTTGATCAGGTAAGGATACCCACCATAGGTCAAACCCAGATAGAGGTAGGCGACGACAGTGATCGGAACGAAATATTGCTTGGCCAGGAGCAGTGAAGCGAAGAGGACCATGGGACCGTCGGCGCCGCCAATGACGGCTGTGGCCACGGAGGCATTGGGATCGAGTCCCATCATGACCCCGATGGGAATGGCGATGATGGTTCCGATCTCGCCGCAGATGGCCAAAAACATGCTCTGGTATGGCCGGGCCATAACGAAACCGACATCCAGGAGTGAACCGATTCCCATGAAGACAAGGCAGGCGATCAGACCGTTGGAGAAGGTGAAGGTGTAGATTGGCTGCAACCAGTCGATCTGCACAATGTTCATCAACTGGTTTGTCTCCGAGATCAGCGGATTGACAAACAAGGTGCCATGTTTTCCCTGCACGGGGACGTTCATGTAGTCGGGCACGAACATGACCGCCGCATTGATGGTGGACATGGACAGGCCCATGGGAATCATCAGCAGGGGCTCCAGGACACCTTTTTTGCCCAGATACATCAACAGGCCACCCAGCAAAATGAGAAAGATGCGCATGAAGGCGATCTTCGGGTTGTGCTGGAAGGAGTCAGCCAGGGTAGCAATACCCTGGAACATGTTAAGGATATCGAGATTCACTTTGTGGTCTCCTGAAGAGAGCGACTTTTTTGCGTCACCATCAGAACCCCTCTTTGTTACACCTTGGCCTCCCGTGGAACAACGGTTCCGGGAATGCAAGGAAGCCACAAAGGGGCGTCATCACATCGCTGTTCGTCTCATTCCAGCCCAGAAGATCAAACGATGGAGAGCAGACGGTCGCCGACTTCCACGGCATCTCCCTCTTTGCAGGCAATATTTTTGACCGTTCCCGCACGTTGTGCGAGGATTTCGTTTTTCTGTTTCATGACCTCCAGGAAGACAACCTTGTCTCCTTTGGCTACTTGTTGGCCTTCGGTGACCAGGATTCTGGCGACCACGCCGCCAATGGGGGCAAGCAGATCGGCCTCGCCGGCGGAAGCGGCGGCGGCCTTGGGGGCGGGCTTGGGGGCGGCAGAGGCTTTGGCAGGCGTCACGGCTGGTTTGGCGACGGGGGTGTCGGCGCGCAGACCGGGGGAGGGATAGAGGGTATTGTCCTCTGTGATATCCTGGACATGAACTTCGTATTGGGTTCCTTCAATGGTGATGCGCAGTTTTCTTTCCATTGCATTTTCCGTCCTGGTAGATTCCTGGATGTGGGAGCTTTGGGCTAACGGCGGACCTGATGGGAGGCCTGGTGCATGGCCCGTCCCACCGAAGTCCAGGAGAGATCGATACCGCTGTCAGATTGGAGATGAATGATGCGCATCCGGCGGTCCACGGCATAGACGGCAGCGGCGATCGCCACCAGATGGTGCAAGGGCGGACCCTGGGGGGCTGGCGTTACCGGTTCGGGCGCCGCGACCCGGGGGGCGGCAACTGCCGTGGTCTTCGGCCCTTTGGACAAGACAGAGACGATCACCTTGATCATGGTGGCCACGATAAAGCCGATCACGATCAACAGGGCGTAGGCCGTCAGGGCTCTATAGATGACATCCGAAATGCTCATGATTCAATACTCCCGAGGGAATTGACGCCACCTTGGCCAACATCAAAGCGGAATGTTGCCATGCTTCTTGAGGGGACGCAGTTCCCGCTTGTTCATGGACTTGCGCAGGGAGAGGGCCAGAAACGCCCGGGTCTGGGACGGCTCGATGACATCCGTGACGTAACCCCGCGCCGCCGAAAGGTAGGGCGAGGCAAAGTTGTCGCGATAGTCCTGGACCAGCTCCGCCGTCTTGGCTTTCTTGTCGGCGGCGTCCTTCAACTCCTTGCCATAGAGCAGATTCACAGCCCCCTCGGCGCCCATCACGGCAATCTCGGCGTTGGGCCAGGCATAGACCACATCGGCCCCCATCTCCGGGCTGCACATGGCCAGATAGGAGCCGCCATAGGCTTTGCGCAGAATGACGGTCAGCTTGGGCACTGTGGCCGAAGCATAAGCGAAAAGCATCTTGGCGCCATGCCGGATGATGCCGCCCCGTTCCTGTTCGACACCCGGCAAAAAGCCCGGAACATCCACCAGGTTGACAACGGGGATGTTGAAAACGTTGCAGAAGCGGATGAAGCGCGACCCCTTGTCCGAGGCGTCGATATCGAGACAACCAGCCTGTTCCTTGGACTGATTGGCGATGATCCCCACCACGATGCCCTGGATGCGGGCAAAGCAAACCACCAGGTTGCGGGCGAATCCGGCGTGAATTTCAAAATACTCACCACCGTCCACCAACCGCTTGATAATGTCCTTGACATCCATGGCGGACTTCGGATCATCCGGAACCAGAGCGTTCATCTCCGAGTCATCGGAGAGATCCAGGTCGGCCCAGGGCTTGTGCGGAGGATCCTGGGTGTTGTTGGAGGGGAGGTAACTCAGGAGCTGCTTGACCAACTGGATGGCATGCCGGTCATCATCGGCCACCACGTGAACATTGCCGCTGACCGTGGCATGAATTTCGGCGCTGCCGATTTCATCCATGGTGCAATCCCGGCCCGTGACCGATTTGATCACCTGGGGTCCGGTGATGAACATCTGAGCATTCTGCCGGGTCATGATGATGAAATCCATCAGGGCCGGCGAGTAGGATGCGCCACCGGCGCAGGGCCCGAGAATCACCGCGATCTGGGGCACGACGCCCGACAGGATGACGTTCTGGTAAAACACCTGGCCATACCCGGAGAGGGCATCGACCCCTTCCTGGATGCGGGCGCCGCCGGAATCTTTGAAGGCCACCACGGGGATGCCCATGCGCTGGGCATAGAGCATGGCCTGCACAATCTTCTGGGCATGCATCTTGCCCAGCGTGCCCGCCATGACGGAAAAGTCCTGGCTGACAGCGGCCACCTGGCGGTTTTCCACAAAACCGGTCCCCACCACCACCCCATCAGCCGGGATCTCCTTCCCGCCCATGCCAAAATGGGTGCAGGTGTGCTGGATGTGGGTTCCGATCTCCTGGAACGTGCCCTCCTGAAAGAGGGTGTCCAAGCGTTCCCGAGCGGTCAACTGACCTTTGGCGTGTCGCTGGGCGACTTTTTCCTTGCCGCCAGCCGTCAGAATAGCTTCACGGCGTTTCTGGAGAGTCTCCAGGGCTTTTTGGGATATGCTCATGTCCCTTGATTCCCGTCTAAAGAGCTGGGGGGAAGCCGTCCCGTGTTCAGGTCGGCCCGATTGTCGTAAAGGCCGGGGCTGGCACGCTACTCCCTCACCCGCCCAAGCACTCGGTCTTTCAAGAATCGCGGGACTGTAATATACAAGCCATCGAGTGTGCAATCCCTCATGTTGCCCGTTTTTGACAGTTTCTTTCGTTTTGTTTCATTTTCAATAAGATAAAACAATCTGGCCGTTCATCTCTCAATACTATATTTTAAAATATAAAATATATCCCTCCCCTTCCACCTGAAGCTGTTAAAAGCTGGTCGGCGACGTTGCGGACCTGTATTCTCTGCGATGACGCTTGGAGCTGTCGTGCCTCGGGCACCTGCCGCGCCTGCATGGCCGGGACCGACAGCGAACCGGTCCGCCAAGCCAACGCCGCCCTTCCAACCACACAGGTTCACCCCATGGGCATCAAAATAATCGCAGAAAATCGCAAGGCCCGCTTCAACTACGAAATTCTGGAAAATCTGGAAGCGGGCATCATGCTGGTGGGTACCGAAGTCAAATCCATGCGCACCGGCAAACTCAACCTCAGCGACTCCTATGCCATCATCCAGGCTGAAGAGTTGGTCTGGCTCAATGCCAACATTCCCCACTATGCCCAGGGAAACATTCACAACCACGACCCCCTGCGCACCCGCAAGCTCCTGGTCCACAAACGCGAGCTGCAACGCCTGATCGGCGTGACCCAGGAGAAGGGACTGACCCTGATCCCCTTGAAGGCCTATTGGAAGGATGGCCGGGCCAAATTGGACCTCGGCGTGTGCCGTGGCAAAAAACTCCATGACAAACGTGCCACCGAGCGTGATCGGGACTGGCAACGAGAAAAAGAGCGCTGGTTGAAAAATGGTTGATACGGCAGTTGCTCTTCCTCCTGCCTCCCCATAAAAACCATGGCCAGGACTGCGGTTTCTGCAAGAAAAGCCAGGACATGTAAGCCTTTGTCAGGGCTCCGCCCCAAACCCCGCCAGGAGGACATGTAAGCCTTTGTCAGGGCTTCGCCCCGAACCCCGCCAGGAGGAAGGGCACAGCCCTTCCTCCTGGACCTCCATCCCAGTTTTT
>JADGBZ010000025.1 GCA_015231175.1 Magnetococcales bacterium
CGATTCGAGTTTGGTAGGGCTGTGTGACCGCGATCAACCAAGAAGGGACACTACCCCTTTTTCCCGCGTCGGTTGGTTCATCAACAATGACCCGGATCGTTTTCTGCTGGCCGGCATACCGGCGGGAGAGCCCCGTGATGTGGTACGCATGGCCTTGCAAAGGCTTCTCCCGATAGCTGCCTGAAGATAACCCTGCCCCCTGGCCCCCGATGCAGTGAACTCCTTTGCCCATGGGTGCTGAATGGTTACCACGCCTGCATCCTTTCCGATTTGGAATGCCTTCTGCATGGATAGGCACCCTACCCGGGACCGATCCCGGCCCCAGACCCGTTGGCATGGGTGGACATCACCGACCGATTGCAGAGGTTTTGGCACGTCATGAACACAACGTCGGATCCGTTTGGCCATTTTTTGATCAACCGCTTCGGGGAGCATTATCTCCCTTCGGTCAACCAGGAAATCTTTTCCCTGGTGGGGTCAGAAAATTTTTACCGCAAACACTATGAAGAGATATTATGGAATGAAGATAAATTTTATGTGATCACCGGCACCGACTCGGGATTGCTGGTCAAGTATATCGTCAAGAAGGGGGCGCCCGGCGGTACCCGCTATTTGTTCGTGGATTTTCCGGAAGTTTTGGAACGTCTCGCCAAAAATAATATTTTGCCTGAGTTGCCATCTTCGGTCCGGCTGACCACAGTGGACGACATGTTGACGACGGCGGCAGAGATGTCGCTGGCCGATTACCTCTATCTGGATGCCCTGGAGCACGTCAAATCGCTGGCTGCCACGGACGCCGCCTATTCGCCCTATCTGGATCTGTTGGATGTGGTCAACAACCACCTGACCCAAAAGCGGTTGCAGGTGACGATGGAGACCGGATCCCGTATTTTCAACATGCGGATCGTGGAGAATCTGCCGGAAAATCGTTGCCCGGCCACACTGTTGAAAGGGTGTTTTGCCGGCAAGACAGCCGTGTTGATGTCCGGCGGTCCCTCCTTGCTGGAAAATTTGCCCTGGGTGGTGGCCAACCGGGAGCGCCTGGTCGTTCTGGCAGTGTCGCGCCTGGCCGGTCTGATGCACCGCGAGGGCATTGTCCCGGATGTCATTTTTTCCATCGACCCGCATGACATCCACTTCCACGCCAGCAAGGAGATGCTTCAGCATTTCGGTCCCCAGACCGTTTTTGTCCACATGAATCACGCGCACCCGGGTCTTGTCGGGCAGTGGCGTGGCCGCAACGCCTTCATGTGGACCCTGTTTCCCTGGAAAACGGATCTCAACGTCACCAACTATCTGTTTCCGGGCATCACCGTTTCGCATCAGGCCCTGGGCATGGCCATCGAGATGGGGTTCAAGGATGTCATTTTGCTGGGTTTCGACCTCTGTTTCGACAAGGAGGGTTACACCCACACCAAAGGAAGCCTCGAAGCGGCCATGGGGCCGTTCGTCGAATTGACCCAGTACATGGTAGAGACCAACGGGGGTTGGCAGGCCGAGACGCGGCGGGATTTTTACGCTTCCATTCCCAGCCTGGGTTTGCTGGCCGAAAAGGGGATGGAGCTGGGGTGCCGCATCGTCAATCCATCAGCGGCCTCGGCCAAAATTCCCTTTGTGGAACACCTCCCCCTGGAGGAGATCACCCCGGTCCCCCTGGAGAGCCCACCCCATGCAACCCTGGTGGCCTGTCTGCCGGAGGAAAATCGGGAAAATCGGGAAAAACATTACCGCCTGCTGCTGACCGAGCTGGACCGGGTCCGACACATCATCAATCAGATCAAAAAGTTATCCATCGAAGCCTTGGAGTGCAACAAACGCCTGTTCGGTCGCAAGGGCAAACCGGGAGATTACAAATACAAACTGCGCATGGATGCCATCGAGAAGACCCTCGACACAGAACTCTCCGAGGTCTCCATGATGGTGCGCCGCTGGCAACTGCCGGAATTTTTAAAGCTGATTCGACCCGACAAAGAAAAAGAGTGGAGCGATGAGGAGATCGAAACCGTCGGGCGCCGGTACTATGAAATCTATCGGGATGGCGCCGTGGGGGTCATGAAATGGATGGATGCCACCCGGCAACGTATTCGCTCCCGCATGGATGAGGAGTTGGCCACTCCCGATTTCAGAAACATGTTGCGGCAGTGGGAACAGGACAGGCAATACGGGCGGCTCATGCTTTGTCTGGAGCGGCATGGCCTGGCCCTGGATCGTCCGCCGCAGGCCAAACTTCTCCCCAAATTCCAAAAGATGGCCGAGGCGTTCCAGGAGCAGTTCAAGCAGGAGAGAAACTCCTACACCCTGTTTGCCCATAACCTGATCAACCCTTTTTCCGTCCGTTCCAAGGTTCAGTCGCTGTTTCGGGCGCAAAATGTGGAAAAGTTGCGTACATTCCGCGATGCCCTGGCCCTGAGCGAAATGGTGTTCAAGGATGAATTCGTCCTCCTGATCGATGGATACATGGGAGAGTTGGAGGAACAGGCCGAGGCCAGCATCGCCGCCTATGAAAAAATCAAGCTCGAATTCCTGTTGGAAGAGGCCATGTCCCGGATCGTTGCCTGGCGCCTGCGGCAGCAGGATCACACGGCAGCCCGGGATGCCCTGCAACGTCTCGCGGAGTATTTCCCGCCCCGCCGGCCCCAGTACGCCCAGATATTGGCCCTGCTGGGCGACCTGTCTCAGGCCGCCAGCCAGTACGAAGAGCACCTTCGACATACGCAGCAGGATTTTATCACCATGCTCAAACTCGCCCAGGTCTACCTCAAGATGGGCCAGCTTGCGGCTGCCAAAGACCAGGTTGACAAAGTATTGGCCGAAGATCCGGACAACCAGGGCGCCATCCACTTTCTCCACACCCTGCAAGAGACTGCATCATCCACAAACGAAAGGGTATCACCATGAAATCCATCCTGGTCACCGGCGGAGCCGGCTATGTGGGTTCCATCCTGGTCAGGCGTCTCCTGCAACAGGGTTATCGCGTGGTGTGCCTCGACTCCCTGCGCTTCGGCGGCGAGGCCCTGTTGGATATTTGGGGCACCCCCGGACTGACTTTCCACAAGGTGGATATCACCGACTTTGCCGCGGTCGATCAGGTGATGCAGCAGGAGCAGGGTCTCCATGCCGTCGTCCATCTTGCCGCGATCGTCGGCGACCCGGCCTGCCGCCTGGAACCGGAGCTGACCCAACGCACCAACTGGGAAGCCGCCGTCCATCTGTTGGAGCGGGCCAAGGCGCAACACATACCCCGGTTTATCTTTGCATCGACTTGCAGCAACTACGGCAAGATGGACTCCGCCGAAACCCACGTCAGGGAAACGTCCCCTCTGGCGCCGGTTTCGCTCTATGCCGAACTGAAAGTCAAATTTGAAAACCATCTCCTGCACGGAGAGCGGTTGCCCGGTTTTGCCCCCACCTCTCTGCGCTTTGCCACTGTTTATGGCATCTCCCACCGCATGCGCTTCGACCTGACCGTCAATGAATTTACCAAGGAGCTGGCCCTGGGCAAACCCCTGGTGGTCTTTGGCGAACAATTCTGGCGTCCGTATTGCCATGTGGCCGATTTTTCCCGGGCCATGCTGACCGTTCTGGAGGCCCCCATGGACCGGGTCGCCTACGACGTTTTCAACGTGGGCGATACGAGCGAAAATTATACCAAGGGGATGCTGCTGGACCTCCTCCTGAAGGTCTTTCCACAGGCCCAGATCAAGCGTGTCGAGACCAAGGAGGATCCACGCGACTATCGCGTCGACTTCACCAAAATCACCCAATCCCTCGGCTTTCGCATCTCCCGCACCGTGCCCCAGGGGATTCAGGAGATCAAGGACGTGGTCGAGCTGGGGGTCATTCCCGATCCGGAACATCCGAAGTATTACAATACACCACAAAAAAAATAAGGATGTCGGCGCATGAACATCCTGTTGCTGGGCAAGCCCTATTTCCTCCTGCCCTTTCGGCAGTTAGGCCATACCGTCAAGTTGGCATGCCGCGTAGGCTTTGGTCTGCAACCGGAAGAGATCGACCTGCCGCTGTACAAACTGCCGGTGAGTATCCACGCTATTTTGCAACAATTGCAACCCTGGCAACCCGATGTGATCTTTCTGGGTGATGAGAGCACCTATCCCCTGTACATCGGGCTGGAGTTTTTGGATCTGCCCTTGCTCTGGTATGCCGTGGACAGCCACATCCATCACCCCTGGCACCGGGCATACAGCGTCGTTTTCGATCTGATCTTTGTGGCGCAAAAACCCTTCCTCGCCACCTACATGCAGGATCCGGCCCGGCAACAGGTGGTGTGGCTGCCCCTCTTCAGCAAACCGGAGGAGGACCAGTGGCGCCGTCTGCCTCCCAGCCATGATCTCTCCTTTGTCGGCACGCTGAATCCGCAACTCAATCCGGAACGATTTCAATTCGTGCAACAAATTCGGGAACGGATCCCCATCCACCTGGCCACCGGGGCGTATGCGGAGGTGTACAACCGTTCCCGCATGGTGCTCAACCAATGCGTCAATGGTGACCTGAATTTTCGCACCTTCGAGGTCATGGCGTGTGGTTCCCTCCTGTTCATGGAGGATATCGGACCAGAGGCGTTGGGGGGGTTGTTTCAGCCGGGGCACCACATGGTCACCTACCGCAAGGGGGATGTTGACCAGGTCGTTGAACTCTACCACTATTATCTGGCCCACGAAGAAGAGCGCCGCACCATCGCCCAACGCGGCTGGCAGGCGGTCCATGACGGCCATACCAGCCTGCATCGGGCGCAGCAAATCCTGACCTCCCTGGCCTCGGATTCCCTCCAGGAGGGTATCAGGCGGCGCAGCATGGCCATCATGGAGATCGAACGTTGCCAGGCCGATGTCTTTGCCGAAGCCGGCACACTTTACCACCACTCGGCCACGGTTCAGACCCATCCCGCCCAGTCCGAGCTTTTTCGATCTATGGGTGATCAGTATACGTTGCTGGCCAACTCGCTGCGGCAACGGTTTGGAATAAAGGCCTGACTGCCGGGATCCAGGAAAAATGGCTCCCCAAACTCCGATGCTCTACCGGATGCCGAACAGTTGCGGTAACTATTTACCACCCGGCAACAAATCGGGGTCCAGGGGGCTGGCTCCCTGGCAGGGCCTAAGACGGAGTCCAGGTGGGGTTCGCGAAGCCCTGACATAGGCTTTCATGTCCAAGCTTTTCTTACAAGGGTGGTGAATAGTGACGCAATTGGAAGGATGATCATGATCCCATGCACCCTTGGCGTCATCGTCTGTCCTTTGGGGCAAAAGGTCCGCTACGATGGCAAACGGAAGAATGACCATGCTCCCATACACTCTTGGCGTCAGCGCCTGTCTTTTGGGGCAAAAGGTTCGCTACGATGGCCGGCATAAATTTGACCCGACTCTGGAACAGTTGCTGGGTCGGCAATGTGTTTTTATGCCGATCTGTCCCGAAGTGGAGGTCGGGTTGGGCACGCCGCGTGAACCCATGCGTCTGGAGGGGGATCCGGCCAATCCCAGAGCGATCACCCTGCACTCGCGCCGAGACCTGACCGATCTTCTGGCCGCTCACGCCCGGAAACGTCTGGACGCCTTGCTCTGCATGCCTGTGCAAGGCTTCATCCTGACGTGTCGTTCGCCCTCCTGTGGCTTGAGGTCGGTACCGGTGTATGGGGAAGGGGACCGGACAGCCATCGGAAGCGGTATTTTTGCCCGGGCCTGTGCGGACCGTCTGCCCCAGTTGCCCATGGTGGAGGCTATCCAGTTGCAGCAACCGGAGGTGCGGCATCTGTTTTTGGCAAGCCTGTCAGGAGGTCACTCTTCGCCCTAGTGGCTCAACCGTGTTGATTTGATGTGCAGGCAAGCCATGAATCGTGGTCCAGGGGGCTGGCTCCCTGGCTTAGTCCAGGGCAGCGCCCTGGTGGGGTTCGGGGCGAAGCCCTGACAAAGGCTTTCATTTCCAAGCTTTTCTTGAAAGAGTGCGGAATAGTCACGAAAAGTGAACACTTCAAATCATGTCGGTTGGTCCACTAGTTACATGCCTCTTTCGTACCACCCCTTGGAACTGTTCACCACCTTGACCACCCCAAGCATCACAGGCACCTCGATGAGCACGCCGACGACCGTAGCCAGCGCCGCGCCGGAGGAAAAACCGAACAGGCTGATGGCTGTGGCGACAGCCAACTCAAAAAAATTGGAGGCGCCGATGAGGGCGGATGGACCGGCAACGTTGTGGGTTTCGCCGACCACCCGGTTGAGCCCATAGGCCAGGGCCGAATTGAAAAAAACCTGGATCAGGATGGGCACCGCCAACAAACCGATCACCAGGGGATGGTGCAGGATGGCGTCGCCCTGAAAGGCGAAAAGAAGCACCAGAGTGACCAGCAGGGCGGACGTTGACCAGGGGCCTATTCTGGTCATCATGCTCTCCCAGGCCTCAGCCCCCTTGGCCAGGAGATGTCGTCGCCAGACCTGGGCAAGAATGACTGGAATGACGATGTAGAGGCCGACGGAGACGACCAGTGTATCCCATGGCACGGTGATGGCGGAGAGACCGAGGAGCAGACTGACGAGGGGTGCAAAAGCGAAGATCATGATGGTGTCGTTGAGCGCCACCTGGGAAAGGGTGAACAAAGGATCGCCGTTCGACAGCCGGCTCCAGACGAAAACCATGGCCGTGCAGGGGGCCGCCGCCAGCAGGATGAGCCCGGCAATATAGCTGTCGAGTTGGTCGGCAGGC
Organism: Magnetococcales bacterium; assembly: GCA_015231175.1. Taxonomy (NCBI): domain Bacteria; kingdom Pseudomonadati; phylum Pseudomonadota; class Magnetococcia; order Magnetococcales; species Magnetococcales bacterium. The sequence continues at coordinate 6,721 of JADGBZ010000025.1, forward strand.
AGCCACGCGGCGAAAAGATGACGCACGAACAACCAGCCGAGAAAGGCCATGGAAAAGGGCTTGACCAGCCAGTTCACGAAGAGCGTGACACCGATGCCCCGAATATGCCGCCTGACCTCGTGCAAGGTGCCGAAATCGATCTTGATCAGCATGGGAATAATCATGACCCAGATCAAAACGCCGACAGGCAGATTCACCCGGGCCACCTCGATGCCGCCGATGAAACGGAAGACACCCGGGGCGAGTTGCCCCAGGGCAATGCCCGTCCCGATGCAGAGCGTGACCCAGAGTGTCAGGTAACGGGCAAAGAGATCCAACGGCGGTTCGGCCTGCTTTGGGTCGCTGCATTCGCCTGGCGTTTTCATGGAGTGTCCCTCAGCCCGAATGCTGCCCGGACGGCAGGGACCAGACGGGCGCGAATTTCGTTGCGGACGCGGATGAAACTTTCCAGCGGTTCGCCATGGGGGTCGTGAAAGGGGAGATGGATGCGGGGCACGGGACGGGGAAAGAGGGGGCAGCTCTCCCGGGCGTTGTCGCAGACGGTGATGACGAGATCGACAGGTTCATCCATGACGGCCTGAACATCCTTGGGGTGAAGACCTTCCGTAGGCAGCCCGGCCAACTTGAGGGCCTCGATGGCGCCGTCGGCCACTTTTGGTTGGGGTTTCGTTCCCGCCGAGAGGGCGCGAACTTCGCCCGCCAATTCATGGTTGACGAGAACCTCGGCCATCTGGGAACGACAGGAGTTGCCGGTGCAAAGGATTAAAACCGTTTTATTGGCCATCACATTTCCTTCCTTGCGAAAGTTCGTTGTCTGAGCCCTGCCACGGTATTGGGTCACGCCGCCTGATGCGGTGATCACGGGCAGGCAGGCCTTGCCCTGGCAGCAGTTGTGCGTGAGAAAGGCGAGAAGATCATCCATCACGCCATAGTCGGCTGAATAGAAGATGAAGCGGCTCTCCTGCCTCCCCTTAATCAAACCCACCCGGCTCAGGTGGGCCAGGTGAAAAGAGAGGGTCGCCGGAGTCAGGGCCACTTGACCGGCGATGGCGCCGGCATTCATACCCACCGGCCCAGCCTCGACAAGCAGCCGGAAGACCGAAAGACGGGTTTCATGCCCAAGAGCGGCGAGGAGTTCAGCGGCGTTTAACATTTCCATATTTAATTAATTATCAAAATATCGGAGGAAGTCAAGGGGTGACTGTTCATCACCCGGTAACGAATCGGGGTCCAGAGGGCTGGCTCCCTGGCAGGGCCTAAGACAGCGTCCTGGTGGGGTTCGGGGCGAAGCCCTGACAAAGGCTTTCATGTCTAAGCTTTTCCTGAGGGTGCTGGATGGTTACGTCGGGGGGAGCCAGGGGTCTGAGCTGGACAGTGATCAAAAACGCTTGCAAATCGTCACGAATCGGGCAAGATGGTGCCCCGTCAAGAGGGGGGTGATCGACGTGGCTGGGATGGTTGGCATGGATGCACGGAAGAGGCGGGTTGAGGGACGACAAGGAGAGGAGACACTCTCAGGTAGCTGGAAACAGTTTCTGCTGCTGTTTCTGCTGGCAGCCCTGGCCTGGTTCGCTCTTCTTGGCTACCGGGATCTGCGTGACCCGGATGAGGGGCGCTATGCGGAAATTCCCCGGGAGATGGTCGCGACCGGCGACTGGGTGACACCCCGCCTGAATGGGTTTAAATATTTTGAAAAACCGCCCCTGGATTATTGGGGTACAGCGGTTTTTTATACGCTTTTCGGCACGGGCCAGGGTGTTTCCCGCCTCTGGTGCGCCACGACGGGGTTTTTGGGCATTCTCTGGACCTTTTGGTTGGGCCGGCGTCTTTTTGGCCCCCGGGAAGGGTTCTACGCGGCGCTCTTTCTGTCAAGTTCCCTGCTCTACTTTGCTATGGGGCATATGCACACTGTGGATATGGGAACCGCCGTCTTCATGACTTTTGGTCTCGGATCCCTCCTTCTGGCTCAATCGCGCCGGGAGGATCCGGGTTTTGTGCGCACCTGGATGTTGCTCGCCTGGGCCGGTCTGGCGGCGGGCACCCTCAGCAAAGGCCCAATGGCTTTGATCCTCCCCGGCGCGGCGGTGGTCTTGTACACCCTGTGGCAACGGGATTTTGCCCTGTGGCGGCACATGCACCTTGGCAAAGGGTTGCTGCTCTATCTGCTGCTGACGGCTCCCTGGTTTGTGCTGGTCTCGCTGCGCAATCCGGAATTTCCTGAGTTTTTTTTCATCCGTGAGCATCTGCTGCGTTACACCACCACCATGCACAGCCGCAACGCGACATCCCTCTATTTTATTCCGGTATTTTTGGCTGGTTCTCTGCCTTTCATGGCGCGGGCCGCAGCTGTTCTGGTCAAGCCGGCCTTTGCCTGGCGCAGCACCGATGCGGGCGCATTTTCGCCGTTGCGGCTGCTGTGGGTCTATTGTGCGTTCATCTTTCTCTTTTTTTCTCTCTCCCACTCCAAATTGATTCCCTACATTCTGCCGATTTTTCCGGCCCTGGCGCTGCTGGTTGGGCACCACCTGGTCAGGAGGGATCCGGAAAATGTCCGCGCCGATGCCCGGATTTTGATGGGTGTTCTGGTCCTGTTGGGGGTGGTGGTCCTGATTCCGGGCTATGTCATGGCCAATTCACGCCTCTCCCCGGAGATTGTCGCCCGGTTTCGCTGGTGGCTCCTGGCCGGAGGGGTCGTCCTGGGAGTGGGTGTGGCCCTGGTGGCCTACTGGCGTTATCAGGGCAGCCGGTGCGTGGTCGCATTGGCCGTGGCGGCCCTGGTGGCCTTCCAGGTGATTCACGCCGGGTATCAGACCACGAGTCAGGTCTACTCCGCCCGCATGATGGCCGCCGCCATGACTCCGTTTGTGCGGCCCGGCGTTCCGGTGTACAGCATTGAATGTTTTCACCACTCGCTCCCCTATTACCTGGGACGCCCCGTTGACCTGGTTGGCTACCGGGGGGAGTTGGAGTTTGGCATCGATCAGGAGCCGCAGCGTTGGATCGCCGACAAGGAGACCTTTTTTCAACGTTGGCGCGAAACACCGGGCGCTTTGGCTGTGTTCCATCGCCATGATTTTCCCTACCAGCAGGCGCGCCGGGACTTACCCATGCGCGTCCTTTATGAAGATCCCTACCGCGTTGCCGTGGTACGCCCATGAGTGCATCCGCCGCTGCGCCGGACATTTCCGTCGTGATCCCCGTTTACAACGAAGAGTTGGTGTTGCCACGGCTGTTCGAGCGCCTTTACCCGGCTCTTGAGGCCCTGCGGCGCTCCTACGAGGTGGTGTTCATCGATGATGGCAGCCGGGATGCTTCGGTTGCCTTGTTGCACCGGCAGTTTTTGCATCGCCCGGAGGTGACGCGGGTGGTGGTGCTGAAGAGCAATTTTGGTCAGCACGCCGCCATCCTGGCCGGATTTGCCCACACCCGAGGCCATTTCGTCATCACCCTGGATGCAGATCTGCAAAATCCCCCCGAAGAGATCCACAAGCTGGTGGCCAAGCTGGACGAAGGGTACGATTATGTGGGGAGCATCCGGCGGCAGCGGCGGGATCGCCTTTGGCGGCATGTCCTGTCACGGCTCATGAACCGGTTGCGGGAGAAGATCACCCGCATCCACATGACCGATCAGGGGTGCATGTTGCGGGGGTATGACCGGGCTATCATTGACGTTTTGCGAGCCTCGCAGGAGGTCACCACCTACATTCCCGCACTGGCCTTCCTCTACGCTGGCAGGCCGACCGAGGTGATGGTGGAGCACGAAGAGCGGGAGTTGGGTCAATCCAAATACTCCCTGTTTCGGCTGATCCAACTCAATTTTGACCTCATGACCGGTTTTTCCACCGCTCCGCTGCGCATTTTTTCCCTGGGGGGCATCGTCATCTCCTGTGGATCCCTCTTCTTTGTCCTTTATCTGGCCATCCGGCGGCTGATGATTGGACCCGAAGCGGAGGGGGTTTTCACCTTGTTTGCCATCGCCTATTTTTTGATCGGCATCACATTGTTTGGCATTGGCTTGATGGGGGAGTATATGGGGCGGATCTACCACCAGACCCTGGCGCGCCCCCGCTACCTGGTGCGCACGGTTTTGGAACACCCTTCGGCAGCCACGGGCCTCACCCCTGCTGGCGTGAATCCTGACCGGGAGCCAGCGCCTCGATGACGGTACTTACTGCCAAAGCCGTTGTTTTTGCCTATCACAATGTGGGGGTACGCGGCCTGGCGACCTTGCTGGCGCATGGGTTCACCGTTCCCCTCGTGGTGACGCATCGGGACGATCCGGGGGAGAATCTTTGGTTTGACAGCGTGGCGGCATGGGCCGCACGGGAGGGAATCCCGACGATTGCCCCCGACTCGCCCAACACGTGCGAGGTGCTCGCTCAGTGCATCGCCTGCGCACCAGATTTTTTCTTCTCCTTCTATTATCGTCATCTGCTGGGCGCCGAGCTGTTGTCGATCCCGACCCGGGGCGCGTACAACCTGCACGGATCCTTGTTGCCCCACTATCGTGGGCGGGTTCCGATCAACTGGGCCGTGTTGCACGGGGAGCGGGAGACCGGAGCATCGTTGCATCGGATGGTGCTCAAGGCCGACGCCGGCGATCTGGTCGATCAGGAGCCGGTCGCCATCCTCGACAACGACACGGCGCACATGGTTTTTCAAAAGGTGGTGTGTGCCGGGGAGCGGGTTTTGCATCGTGCATTGCCACGCCTGCTGGCAGGCAACGCCATGCACACTCCGCTTGATCTTTCCCGGGGGAGTTGCTTCGGGCGCCGGCGTCCCGAGAATGGCCGGATCGATTGGCGTTGTTCCGCCTGGACGATACACAATCTGATTCGTGCCGTGGCGCCGCCTTATCCCGGAGCCTTTTTCGACCATGGCCAGGTGCGGATCCAGGTCTTGGGGAGTCATTACCGGCGGGAGCCCGCCCGCAGACCGGCGACGACCTTGCCATGCCTGTACTGGGAGCATGGCCGTTGTTACGTGGATTGCGTGGATGGGGTGCGGTTGCTGCTGACGCAGATGATGGTGGGGGATGCGTTGCTGGATGAGACGGGTTTTTGCACCTTGTTCGGGGAGGCTGACAGCGTGCTGAAAAACGGTTAAAAAAACCGGGATGGTCCAGGAAAGGCCATGCCCTTCCTGGCGAGGTTCTGGGCGAAATCCTGACAAAGGCTTTCATGTCCGGACATTTCTGGCGAGGGTACCGAATCGTTACAAATTTTCCTGCTCATGGGGAGTTTTCCACGCGAGGTCATCCCCATGTCGCCTCACCGACCGCCTGTCTTCACCTTCCGGTTTGGGTACGCCGTGTTTCTCCTGTTGGTAGATCGTCACTCCCACCCGTCGGATATGTTCCAGCAAGGGTGGATAACGGATGCCGTCGTAAGCTTTGACATCGAATGTATAGGGCATGGGAAGCTGATCCAGCGCCCCGGCCACAGCCTCGGCCTTGAGTTCATTCGCCACGCCTACCAAGGCCAAATCCACATCCGATTGGGGCCTGAAGTTGCCCTTGGCCCGGGAACCGAACACGATCACTGCGCGAATCTCCGGCACCCGCCGAAAAACGGCGTGCAGCAAGGCTATTTCCTGTTGGCTCAAGCCTGTGTCATTCATTTTTTACCAAGCGGATCAGGAAAAACTCGTGCAGCCGATCAAAAGCTGCAAAATACTGAGTGGTTATCTTTTTCAGTGCCTCGTCGAAGGTTCTGAAGTCGTATCGGTGAGACAGCAGATTCCTGTGATCCAACATGTCTATCCAAAGCTGTGCATCATTTAAAATGCCTGCGGAGAAGGCCGCCTTGATCACCTTGCGGGGCGTTGCCTCCCTGATGACCACTCCCTGTTCTTCCAGGTAATCTTTGAGGGTTTTCCATGCCAACTCAAAGGCAAACTCGAATCGTTGGACGGCGCCCTCCTTTTCCAGTTGCGAGAGTTGGGCCAGACCCTGTTCTTGTACTTCCCGCAACAGGATGAAAGTTCGGTCGAAGTTGTCAAAACGTTGTTTCCAACGGATATCGTCCTTCATCGCCGCTCCTCTGGTATCACCGAATTCCCCAGATTTTCCCGAATCGCCCTTTCCCGCGGTAACTGTTCACCACCCGGCCACGAATCGGGGTCCAGGGGGCTGGCTCCCTGGCTTAGTCCAGGGCAGAGCCCTGGTGGGGTTCGGGGCGAAGCCCTGACAAAGGCTTTCATGTCCAGGCTTTTCTTGCAAGGGTGGTGAATAGTTACTTCCCGCGAAAGCGTTCTTTGCGAGCCACTGCGAATCGCCCATGGTTCAACGGTTTTCCCGGAAACTGACACTCTACATGGCGCGGATCTTCCTTTCGAGGGGAAACCCCACCCTCCCCAGGGCCAGTGCATGTGTCATGGGCATACCCAAGGCCATGTTCGCTTTCCGGCATCGGGATCCAGGGGGCTGGTTTGTGGAACGCCGCTTCCCAATCAGATGATTCAGGGTTACCGTACAAAGGTTGCGTGACCATTGGGCGCCCGGCAACGAATGGGGGGCTGGGTGGGTGTACTGACAGCTTTTTCCGAGAGATCGGCATGGCAGCTACAATACCTGTTTTTTCCAACCAACAGAACCGGTCCCGATTCTGGTTGGTGTTGCTGCCCATGTTGTCCGGTTATTGCGGACTCGGTTACGAGGTGTTGTTTGGCCGCGTCCTGGGCAACCACGCAGGAGATCAATTTGTCGTCAGCGCCGCCATCCTGATCACCTTTTTATGCGGTATCGGCATTGGAGCGGCCTACGCGCATCGTCTTTGGCGTTGGCTTTGGGCGATCGAGTTGGCGATTGGTTTGAGCGGGGTCGCCTTTGCGTTGGGCGGCGGCTGGATCCATGCTGCTCTCTACGCCCCCCCCCTGGTGCTGGGAAAGTCGCTCGAAGGGTCAATCCTGTTTCTGATCGCCCTGCTTTCCGGGCCTGCCCTGCTGATCGGGTGTACGCTCCCCCTGATGGCGGGCTATCTGGAACATCGCCTGGTTGGTCGCCACCCATTTGCCCAGACGTATACGCTCTACAATCTTGGATCCACGATCACGATTTTTTTTGTGGAGTTTTTTCTGGTGACGCAGTTCGGACTGCGGGCCGCCCTGCTGTTCCTGGCCTGTGTCAATGTCCTTACGGCCACACTGTTATGGTTTTTCTTCGCCTGGGAGCGGTGCAATCCCCCTGTCACCCAGACGCGGTTGCCTGTGCCTCGTTACCTGGCGGGCAGTCTGATCCTGGCCAGCATGGCGTCGGCCATTTTTCAACTGGTCGTGGTGAAACTGACCGAGTTTGTTTTCGGTCCCTTCCGTGAAAGCTTCGCTCTCGTCTTGATCGTCGTTTTGCTGGGGCTGACGTTGGGCTCCTGGGGGGTGCAACGCCTGCGCTGGAGTTATGGCGTTGCCCTGTTCGTGGCCATTGTCGGCGTTGCCTGGGTGCTGTTTTCCTTCTCCGAGATAGCCGCTCTTTACGCCGATCACCACGCCCTGTTCGCCGCGTGGGGCCAACCGGGCGCGGTTTTCTGGAAGTTTGTGGTTCTCATGTTGCTTGCCGGGGCCGGAGCGACGGGGTTCGGCGCCCTGATTCCCGCCATGGTGACCACCCATCGCCATCTGGCGCGCGAAGCCGGGGAGTGGCTTTTCATCTCCTCCCTGGCCAATACGGCTGGTTTTCTCCTCATGGTGTTTGTCCTGCACGCCCATTTGCGCTACGGGGAGATGTTGGTCGTCGTCGGTCTGCTGACCATCATCGCCTGGGGGGTGGATCGCACCACTCCGCCGGATGGAAGATCCCTGTTGCTTCCCCTTTCCAGCGTCCTTGTCCTGAGTGCTGTGCTGACGGGCGCTCTTCAATTTTTTTGGCAGGAAAACAACCTTTTTGTCGGGCATCGTCACTATAACAGCCTTAAAAAACTGGTTCATGCCCGAAAAAATCTTCGTCACGTGGAGAGCTATACCCATGGCCGGGATCTTTTGGCCATCATTTGGCTGGAGTGGAAACCTTATTTTTTGATCAATGGTTATATCAGTATCCCACTGGATCTGGCCACCGAAACCCTGGTCGGGGCCTATGCCGCCATGCACGCGCCACGCCTTGAAAATGCCCTGGTTCTGGGCGTGGGATCCGGAAAAAGCGCTGGCGCCGTGGCCCGATTGTTTCACCACACCGATGCCGTCGAGATCAACCCGGCTGTCCTGGAGCAGTTGCCACGCATGGATCCTTTCAACCAGAATCTGAGCCAGGTGACCCATATCCGCTATATTCTGGATGACGCCATCCATTTTACCCAGAGTTGTTCCCAGGCCTATGATCTGGTGGTCAATACGGTCACTTCGCCGCTCTACTTCAGCTCCTCCCGGCTCTATACCGTTGATTTTTTGGATGCCATGCTCCGCTGCCTTGCCAAGGATGGCGTCTACATGACCTGGGTGGACAGCCGCGTGGGTGAACAGGGTATACGCATCATGTTGAAAACATTGGAATCAAGGTTCAAGTATGCCGGCCTTGCCTTTGTTCGCTCGGGTTATTTCCTGATTTTGGCGTCGCAAGAGCCTGTTCGTGTTCACCACCCTGATCAGGTTGCACGGGAACCTGTTTTGGCAAATTATTTCGTGCAAAAGCTGACTACACGAGCGGAGTGGCTGCCCTATGGCCTGTTGACGACAAGCCCGTTCGATTATGTCGCAAAACAGGATATCCCCCTGAATACCCTGGATCGACCTGTGCTGGAATTTGCCATGGCCCGACAAGCAGAACGGGGATATGACCATTTCCAGGCATGGCTCAAATCCCGGATGCGCCTGGAAGAGGTGCAAGCGGTTTGGAACAATCCCAAGACCTGGAATCCAGCGCACCTGGTGTTGCATGCACGCGCCCTTGGGAGAGAATCCATGTTTGCCGAACGTTGGGCAGAGTTGGCGGTAGAGAAGGATGACCGTTTTAAGCAACATCTTGCAGCCGGCCAAGCCCTGCTGGAAGAGCAGCGGCGATAAGTCAAAATGCGGGCATTTGGCCGGGTCATCGTGTGAGCGCCGTAACGATTCGACACTCTTGCGCCCTGGGTGTTTTTTTGGAGAGCCTGGATCCATGTACAAACCATTGTGCATCTTCTTTCTGGTTTTGCTCGTTGGCTGTAGTGGTGGCCAGGTGTTGGTTCAGCCTGTTGTTCTTTTTGCCATAGGCGATACGGGTCATTGCCAGGTGGAGGGGACGGCACGGGTCTCCGCCGCCGTACATGCCCAACCCGACGTTGCCCGGGTGGTATTGGTGGAGGTGGGTGATCTGGCCTACCCGGTGGCGACGCAGGAACGGCTCCTGGCGTGTCATGAACCCTACTGGGGCGATTTCAAGAGGCGTCTGGCTGTGCCCGGCAACCATGAGTGGCATGACCCGGACGCCGCCGGGTTTTTCTCCGTTTTTCCCGATCCTGTGCCCCGCAAGGTGGGATTGGGTGGTCCGTGGCATGTGTTGTTGCTGGATAGCAACTTGAAAAAGGAGGCCTGGGATGCCCAGATCAAGTGGCTCGATGCAACCTTGGCGGCGAGCTCCGGGGAGTGCCTGATCGCGGCGTGGCATCATCCGCGTTGGTCCTCCGGTCGGCACGGCGACAACCCCGCGACTCAGCCCCTGTGGGAACGTTTGCAGGGTAAGGCGGTTTTGACGCTCCATGGTCACGACCACCATTTCGAGGCTTTGTCGTCACTGGACAGCCATGGGGAGCCCCATGCCCAGGGGACGCCTTCATTCATTGTCGGCAACGGTGGGGCGCCCTTGTACAAGGCTGGCCCAAGGATCCGGTCCAAACGTGTTGTCTTTGGTCAGTGGGGTTTTTTGCGCATGGAGCTGGATGGGATGGCGTATCGTTGGCAGGAGATCGACACCGACGGCACGGTCAGGGAGAGTGGCGAAGGTGTGTGCAGACCGAACCCGACGTGACAATGCGCCCGATCAGAAGCCATAAGGCTTGTCGGGTTGTTTTGCAGAATCTTCCAGCAACTCTTTGTAAAATTCACATCCCACGCACTCGGAAAACTTTCCCTCTTGTGTTCTGACCGCATAATCCCGGCTCAATGTTCCAGGGACAAAAGCACAGAACCTGCCCCCGTTTTTTCCTCCCAGGATGCCATCATAATCTTCATTCCGGCCAGCCGGGCAGTGCTTCTCCCTCCCGCACGCCTTGAACTCCCAGCAGTTCATTTTGGGTTTTTGGATGGCTTTCCTCTGTTCGACCACGGCTCTGAATTTTCTGGTTGAAACAATTCTATCGATAGTCGATCTTGCTGATAGGGCATGGATTCTTGAAATGATTTCAAACAGGACGAGGCCACGCTCCAGGAGAAAGACCGCGCCCCGATCATGCCGTAGATGAAGGGTTGCCCGTGACCTGATCGTCTCGTCGTTGTCCAGGATAAATTTGATATAAAAGATTCCGTTGTCGATATCTGTTTTGGATGTGTCGTCCATGCTGATGCTGGCAGCCCCGACATTCAGATCCAGCAAGGTACCGTCGCACACAGGCAACGCCAACCCCCGGTTGATCGTGACTTTGCAACAGTACGGAACGCGAATGTACGCTCTTTTCTCGTATCCACTCATGCGACCGGATTCCTTCAGGAAAAAACCCTCTCCCGTTTCAGGGTAGACTCGGTATCATTTCCAAATCAAGAGTGGCAAACCGGAATGCCGAAAATATGTGCTTGGCCGTTTGTTTTTCACACTCCGGTCCGACGGGAATATCGGGTGTCTTGCGACTGCCGCAAAAATTTGGCCTGGAAAATGTATGGCCTGGGGCAGCCCGTGTTCGTGGGGCATTGGGATGGGTTTCGGGTTGCCAAGCGGGTGGACTTCCGCCATGATTTCCAGCGTGATGAGTGCTCAACAAAGAAATTTTTTTCGCATGCCCTGTTGGTTGTCGGTGCGCTGGCGTCATCTGGATGGCCAGGCGGAGCAGACGGCGCGGGCGTTTTTTTCCCGCACGGGCATGTTGCCTTTCCAGCAGGAGATGGGTCTGGGGGAGGGGGTTGCTTCTCCGTCCGCTGCATCGGGGAGGGTGCAGACCGAGTCCGCCGGGGTTGTGAAAGGGATGGTGGAGGATGTCCGGGGCGATGTCAGTGGTGGGGGGCTCTCCTTTTTGCTCCATCACGGCGGCTTCAGCCAGGGTGCCGTGTTGGTTTTGCAGTTCATGATATTGGGTGCGGAGTTGCCGACACTCACAAGCGTGGCGCGGGTGGTGCGGGTCCGTGCGACGAAGGGCATCGACCGGCGTGGTGACAGGCAGCAGGTTTTTTGTGAATTCATGATGATCGCTGCCCAGGATCAGGATGCCCTTGTGCAGTACATCACCCAGGCGCAACACGCTTTGCTGCGCTCGCAAAGTGACAAGCGGGTCTCCTGGGGCGGTTTGACGCAGACACCCCGGGCGGATGCCCGCGATCAGGCGGGGAGCGTCACCGATCCAACACCGGTGACCCGTGAGGCATTCAGAAGGGCGCCCACGGCGTTGGAAGAGAGGGGTGGGCAGGTCACGCAAAGAATTGTCGGCGTTTTACAGCGCATGGCGCGGATCAGGAATGTTCTCCCCAGGCCTGGCCAGTTTTTCGGCAAGAAGAGAGCCATTCAACGGGTGTGGCTGCCGGATTGGCGGGAAGAGCACGAGAATGCCGTGACAGAGGCGAAAAAATTTCCCGACCCCCCCGCCTGGGACGAAGAGAATATTTTCGAGGAGTCCTACACGCCAGGTACCCAGACCGTCGAGGTGACGTTGCCGTTCCATTGGGAGAGCATTGCGCCGGGGCTTTTGGCATGGATCAAAGAGTGCATGGTGCGCGATGGAAAATTTCCCGACGATCGCGCCTTGCCGACACGGGTCCAGGCGCGGGAAAAATTTGTTGCTGATATCAAAGATCTCAATAAGACCGATTCCCGCCTGGCACGCCTCATCGTGGGCTTGCGTTCCCTGCTGGAGGCTGTCAGCTCCCGTAGCGTCGTGAGTGATGAAGAGGATCCGTTCCAGGCCATCATCAAGCGGATTGACCTGCTGGTGGTGGCCATGGCGGGGCAGGATGTCGAATCGACCACGGCCTGTTGCAGGGTGTTCCAGAGTTATCTGAAGGTGCTGCAACAGATTCTGGACCCACGCCGCCAGGCCAGGGTCCAGGATGTCGAACAGCACATGCGCATGGTGCGCAAGGAGTTGGGGACGTGCCTGGCTTTGCAGCGACGCAAGGAGAAAGCCCGGGCGCGCAAGCAGATGCAAAAATTGGGAGACGACCTGGAAGCCCTGGTCAAATGGGTCATTCGCCAGGATATGGTGACGCTGCTGGGTTACGCCATGACGCCGGTGACGGTCCAAATGGGACCGGGTGAGGGACCGGTCGTCCATTTTTTGGTTCCAGCGCCTCCCCCGGTCGTCGATGAAATTCTGCGGTTGCGCTTTGCGGTTCCTGAAGACCCCTGGTATTGGCTCGCCTGTGTCGGCATCGTCGCTGCGGTCGGAGTGGAGAAGGAAGAGGGCACATGGTACTCGATCTGGTGCCGGGTCACCGTGATTCAGGCCGAAGATCAGGAGCGGTTGTGGCACCTGGTGTCTGATTGTCTGCCGAGCATATGACCAGTCAGGAAGAACTCCCTGTCCCAGGGGATGTGGTCAAGGTGTGTCGAATGGGTTAGGATGCCGACTCTGGTCACAGGCGATAATCGAACCGCAGTGAGGCGTTGCTTTTCATGAAAATCCTGATCCTCAACCCTCCCGATGAAAACACCGTGGTCGAATACCCGAACGAAGAGGGGGAGGGGTATCTTGAGGCCGATGATTTTGGGGCATTTCCACCCCTTGGTGCGTTGTATGTCCTGACCTATCTACAGGAACACACCACCGGGCATGCGCTTTACTTCAAGGATTGCGTCGGTGAACGGATTTCCCATGCGGAGCTGCCAGGGGTGGTGCGTGCCATTCAGCCCGATGTGGTGGGTATTTCGAGTTTTACCATCTCTCTGCTCGATGTGATCCAGGTTGCGCGCACGGTGCGTGCCGTGGTTCCCGGCGCTCACCTGTGCATGGGAGGGCATCACCCCATCGCCTTTCCCTTCGAGGCGGCGCAATTGCCGGAGTTTGACTCCATCATCGTCGGAGAAGGAGAGGTGGCTTTTACGGAACTGGTCAAGGCCCTGGAGGAGGGCAGGGATTTTACCGGCATTCAGGGGGTCTATACCCGGGATTCCATCCAGGGCTGGCGGGAGCGGGACTTCCACGACAAGCGCTTTCTGGGCAGCCTGGGCGTGATGCCCGGGTACATCGAGGAGATCGACTCCCTGCCTTTTCCGGATCGTCGTTTCATCAGCCATATCGACTATCACAGCGTCCTGGGTATCAGCGCCCGTTTGGCGACCATCATCACCAGCCGGGGATGTCCCTATCAGTGTACCTTCTGTGATGTTCCCTACAAGCGATATCGCCGCCGCTCCACGGTCAGCGTCATGGATGAGGTGGAAGCCTGCCTGGCCATGGGGTACGAGGAGATCCACTTCTATGACGATCTGTTCAACGTTTCACCGCGCAAGGTAATCGAGTTTTGTGATGAGGTGGAGCGGCGTGGGCTGACATTTCACTGGGATTTTCGTGGCCGGGTCAATACGGTCACCCGGGAGTCGCTGCAACGCGCCCGCAGGGCCGGTTGTCGCATGATCTCCTTCGGGGTCGAAACCTCCACGGATGCGGGGCTTGCAGCCCTGAAAAAAGGCACGGATGTCTCCCAGATTCAAAAGGTTTTTCAATGGTGTCATGAGTTGGGCATCAAGACCGTGGCCGATTTCATGATCGGGCTTCCCTTTGAACGCACCGAGGCGGATATCCAAAACAATCTGGCTTTTGCCCACAGCCTGAATCCCGACTACTGCCAAATCTCCGTCCTGAATCTTTATCCCAATACCGCCTTGTATGATCAGGCCAGCCAAAAAGGCTTGATCGATGGTGCACGCTGGCAACGCTGGGCGCTGGATCCAAAACCCGGTTTCCATGTGGACCATTGGGAAGAGCATATCCCGGTGCAGCGGCAAATGTATTTGCAACGTCAGGCGTATCGCCGCTTTTACATGCGCCCGCAATACATACTGCGCAGCCTTCTGGGCATTCGCTCCTGGTTTGAGTTCAAGATTAAATTCAATGGTTTTTTAAAACTCTTCAGGTAGCGGGTTGTCTGGACGCAGCGCCGAAAACAGCACGCATGATTGACAAGGAAAATGGCCATGTCCTGGTTGCGCAAAGCCTTGCCGGTGATCCTCAGCCTCGCGTTGTTCTACTGGGTTTTTCGTCATGTCGAGACCGATTCGCTGTGGAGCGTCCTGCGATCGACCCGCTTTGAGTGGGTGGCGCTGGTGCCGCTGCTCGTCGGTTTGGGGCTCTTCTTCAAGGCCTGGCGCTGGCGGGCCTTGTTGACGGCCCTGGACGGTCAGGTCACTTTGTGGACCGTCTTCTCCGGCATGTCCCTGGGCACCCTGGTGGATCAGGTGATTCCGGGGAAGGTGGGCGAGCTGGTCCGCTCCCATCGGGTGGGACGGAAGATCGGCATCAGCCGGGCGGCTGTCTTTGGCACGGTGGTGGTGGAACGTCTTTTCGACATGTTTTCGGTCATGACCATTTCAGCCGTGGCCATCCTCGGGCTTGGGTTGCATCACCACTTGTTGGACAAATCGCTGATTCTGGGCGGTGCGTTGTTGATGGTTCTGGTGGTGGGATTGTTGGTTTTTTTGCAAAGCCGGTCACTCTTGTTGCGGATGGTTGGGGTGATTTTGCCACGCACCATGGCCGACAAGGTGAGTGCGTTGCTGGAACGTATCACGCAGGGGTTTCAAACACTGGGCCATTGGCGCCATTCGGGGCGGGCTTTGTTGGGGACATTGCTCATGTGGGGCTGCCTGGTGATCGCCTTCATGCCCCTGCTGTATGCCATGGGCTTTACACCGGCTCCTCCCCTGCACACCGCCTTTGTGTTGATCTTTTTGACGGCTGTCGGCATTGCCATACCGACGGCGCCGGGGGGTATGGGCATCTATGAATTTGTCGCCTACCTCTCCCTGAGCATCACGTTGCCGGCAGGGGCGCTGGAGACGCCGGAGATGGCGGCCCGTACGGCGGTGTTTGGGGTGCTCTACCACATCACATCCCTGGTTCCTGAGCTGTTGGCCGGTTTTTATTGCCTCAATCGGGAGTTTCCCGGCCTGGGTCTGGAACGCGCCCTGGCCAAACTGCGTCCGGAGGCGCAGGGCAGTGCATGAACAGGCCCTTCGCTGGGGTAACCATGAATCGGGATCCAGGGGGCTGGCTCCCTGGCTTTGTCCAGGGCAGCGCCCTGGTGGGGTTCGGGGCGAAGCCCAGACAAAGGCTTTCATATCCAGGCTTTTCTGAAGGGTCCAAGGCGAAGTCCCGACAAAGGCTTTTATGTCCAGGCCTTTCTGGAAGGAGTGCCGAGCGGTTACTCTCCGGGGGTGGAGGGTGAGTGTGTCCGAGGTGGAGCTCACCATCCAGCGGCTGGTTGCCGGTGGTGATGGTCTGGGATTTCAGGCTGGCAGTGCAGTTTTTGTCCCCTATGCCGCTCCCGGGGAGCGGCTGCGGGTGCGTCTGACCCATGTGGGCCGGCACTACCAGCGGGGAGAGGTGATCGCGGTTTTGGATCCCGGTCCCGACAGGATCGACCCACTCTGTCCACTTTATGGTCGCTGCGGTGGCTGTCAGTTGCAGCACATCAACCCGCAAGCGCGCCAGCAGGCCAAGCACGGCTTTGTGCTGGAGGCGCTGCAACGACTCGGTCGTGTGACAAACGCGGCGGAGTTGACGGGCGCTTTGCGCCCTTCGCCTTGCGAGACGGGTTATCGGCATCGCGCCAGCTTCAAGGTGCGGTGCATCCAGGGGAACACCCTGTTGGGTTTTTTTGCCCCTGGCTCACACCGTCTGGTGGATGTGCCCCACTGCCCGATCCTGCATCCCGCTCTGGATGCGTTGCTGACGCCTCTGCGGCAGGTTTTGCAGCAACTTACCGCGCCGGATCGTTTGCCTCAGGTGGATGGGGTGCAGGGCGAAAACGGTACGGCGTTGACGCTGCATCACCTGGCCCCCCTCGCCAAAGCTGATCGGGACCGGTTGCGGGGGTTTGCCCGGGAGCAGGGTTTGTTGCAATTTTGGTTGCAGAGTGGCCGGAAGCACACCCTCTCCCCTCTGCTGCCTGGACCCGACCCACTGTATGCCTTGGCAGGGATGACGCTGCGCTTCCGTCCCGGGGAGTTTACCCAGGCCAATCTGGTGCAAAACCGGCACCTGGTGGCACAGGCCTTGGCGTGGGCCGGTTCAGGTCATCGGGCGGTGGATCTGTTTTGTGGCATAGGCAACTTCACCCTTCCCCTGGGACGTTGTTACGCAAGCGTCACAGGTGTGGAGGGGTACGGGCCAGCCAGCGCACGAGGCCAAGAGAATGCACGAGCCAACCAGATGGATACACTCAACTTCCGGCAATTGAGTCTCGACGGTCACCACCCCCTCGACATTCCCGAATTGGCGGGGGCGGATTTGTGCCTAGTCAACCCACCCCGCACCGGCGCCAGGGCGGTTATGGCCTCGCTCGGTCATGTTCAGGTTGATCGCGTGATCTACGTCTCCTGTGACCCGGCCACCTTCGCCCGCGATGCAGCCCACCTCATACACAACGGCTACCGGTTGGAGCACATCCAGCCGTTCGATATGCTCCCCCTGACCCATCACGTCGAAACGGTGGCGCTTTTCAGGAGGTGAAAGCGCAAGCCGGACTGAAGACCAAACCATTTGGGACACTGCCGATGCGTCAGTGACCGGATTGGGCCAACGGGTCGGGGTGTGGCCGGTGCGTCAGTGATCGGATTGGGCCAACAGGGAGCGGTAGGCTTCAGCCGAAAGCAGTTGGTCCATCTGTCCGGGGTCGGCGGGGCGGATACGGACCATCCAGCCGGCGCCGTAGGGATCCTCGTTGACCTTTTCCGGCGCGGCCAGCAAATCTTCGTTGATGGCGGTGACCGTGCCAGAGACGGGGGCGAAAAGGTCCGAGACGGATTTGACAGACTCCACCACCCCGAAGGGGGCCTGAGCGGTGAGTACGGCCCCGATCTTGGGAAGTTCGACAAAGACGACATCGCCAAGTTGCTGGGCGGCGTATTGGGTGATGCCCACGACCACATCTCCCCCTTCGGCGCGGCCCCACTCGTGTTCCTTGGTGTATTTGAGATCAGGGGGGGTGATTGTCATGCAAGGCATCCTATTCAGTTGGTGTGGTGAGAAGGCAACGGAGGCTATTTGACCTGTTTTTGCGTACAATTGCAAGCGATACTCAAATTTTCAGGAAGCGGGAGAGAGAGAGGATGGCGCCGATGAGGCCCAGGCCGATGCCTGTGACCAGGATCAGCCCCAGTTGTGTCAGCGGAAGAAAGTGGAACTCCAGGTACACCCCAAAGGAGGCTCCCAGATCCTTGATCACCTCCACGGCGCCCAGATGGAGCAGACCCGTCAGGGCGATGGCTGCGGTGGCTCCCAAAACCCCCTGCAACACCCCCTCGTAGATGAACGGCGCCTTGATGAAGCCGCTTGTGGCTCCCATGAAGCGCATGACCTCGATTTCATCCTTGCGGGCAATGATGGTCAGTTTGATCGTGTTGGAGACAATCAATGCCACGGCTGAAAGCAGCAGCAGAGAGAGAATATGCCCCAGATAACGGACCATGCGGATGACGGCGGCCATGCGATCGGCCCATTGCCTGTCATAGGAGACCGATTCGACTCCGGGCCAAGTGAGGATCTCCCGCGCAACCAAGCCGGTGCGTTGGGCGTTGTTGCGGGTCAATTTGAATTCGATGGTGTGGGGCAGGGGGTTGTCTTCCAACTGGTCCAGCAGACCCGCTTCGGTGTCCAGCATTTTTTTCAGGCGGGTGATGGCCATGTCCGGGGTGACGATGCGCAAGGTGACCGGATCCACCAGATTGTTGCCGGCGAGGCGATCATACATCTGGGTTACCTGGGAGACGTTGACGCCGGACTTGGTGAAAACGGTGACCAGGTTGTCACCCTGCCAACGGTTGAGAAGGGTATCGGCATTGGTCAGCAACAAGGTTAGGGCGCCAAAGATGGTCAGGGAAATGGCGATGATCGTGGCCGTTGTCCAGTGGGAAAGAGAGCCGGCATGAAAAAGACGCCAGGCACGGCGTATGGCACGCAAGTGAAATCCCCCGGTGACGGGTGGAAGAACGGGAGCTGAGGTGGTCATGCTGCGTCCTGGATTGCTGGAGCTTTCGGTTGAGGTGGTGCGGCGGCTGACATCGTCACTCAAGAGGCCACCTCGGGTTGTGAGGAAGGGGGAAGATGTGTGATGCGGCCATTTTCCATCTCGATGCGCGGATGGCCCAACTCATCGGCCAGATCAACGTCGTGGGTCACCACCAGGATGGTGGTGCCCTGCTGATGCAGGGCCTGGAACAAGGCCAGAATGCGGCGTCCCATGCCCTTGTCAAGATTGCCGGTGGGTTCGTCGGCAATGACCAGGGGCGGACGATTGACGATGGCACGGGCGATGGAGACACGTTGCTGCTCACCCCCCGAAAGGGAGATGGGGTTTTGATGCATGCGCTCCTTCAGGCCGACATACTCCAGGGTTCGGGTCACCTGCCCGGGAATCTTGGCCGGATCCCGTCCTGCCACCTCCATGGCCAGGGCAATGTTTTCGTAGACGGAACGGTCATACAACAGCTTGTAATCCTGAAAGATGACCCCCACACTGCGGCGCAGGGCCGGAATCTGCTTTTGTGTCAACCGTTCAACGTTGCGTCCACCCACCACCACCGTACCCTGCGAGGGGAGTTCCGCCCGATAGATCAGCTTGAGGATCGATGTTTTTCCGGCGCCGGAATGACCGACGAGAAAGTGGAACGATCCCTTGGCCAGGGCGAAGGAGACATCCTTTAACGCTTCATACCCAGTGGGATAGCGCATCGTGACGTTGTGAAACTGAATCATGTCCAGGACGATCCATGTTGTCATGAGCAGGCCGGGGGCAGGGTGTCCAGGCCCATGGTAACTCGCCTCGGGACCGATCTCAAGCCGCCATCCTCTTCGGCGGGTATGCCCATGTCAAATGCGATGGCCCTGCTCTCCCGTTGGCACGGCTTTTGATTACGTTATGGCGGACCAGGGGATAGTCCATCTCACCAGGGGAGAGTCAGGGATTGACGAGATCGGGAGTCACCAGTGATCGTTCAGTGTGAGAACTGTAGCAGCCGGTTTGATGTCGATGACAGGGTGTTGCTGCCGCTCGGGCGCAAGTTGAGGTGCTCGATGTGCAAGCACGTCTTTTTCCAGATGCCACCGACTCCTGAAGCCCAACAGTCTGCGGGAGAGATTGATACCAAATCACCTGCGGGCTCCCCTTCGGGGAAAACGCCATCCCCTGCTGCGGCCAGTGCATCGGCAGCCAAGGCGCCCAAACAATCCGATCCGAAACAAGTTCCCGCCCCCCCCCAGGTGACGACAGCGCCCGCCCCCCCGGCGGAGCCCGCATCAGATGGTGATGTGTCCGACGTCTCCATCCCTTCCGAGGTGAGTGGAGAGCCTGCTCCAGAGGAGGCCGCTGCCGCAGAGGCTGCCGTTCAGGAAGGTGCCGGGTTGACGGATGAGGATCTGGATCTGGATTTGGATCTGGAGCAGGCTGACGATCCAGAGCGAACTCCGCAGGAAGCGGAGGATGCATCCCCTGAATCCGGGCCGGAACCTGGGTCCGATCCAGATCGCGAGCCTGACATGGAAACGGATCTGGAAGGAAAACCGGATCTGGATGCCAGTGATTTTGATCTGGATAATGTGGATGACCTGCTCCTGGACGAGGAGGATCAGGCCAGCAACAATAAAAGGGATGGCAGTGAAAAAAGCCTGGAATCCCTGCTCGATGAGATGAACTCCGGGGAGTTGCTGCATGAGGAGGGGGAGGAAGATGTCGCGACGGTTTTGAGTCAACTCTCCGGCGATCTCCATAAGGGCAAGAGTGGCGCCCCAAGCGAGGAGGAGGACCAGGAACCAGTCTTCGATGATTTGTCGACCCCGGCAGACTCGGGGGAGGATCTCAAAGAGATCGTGCTGGACGACTTTCCGGACGAAAAGTTTCTGGAAAATGACGGAGTCGCGAAGGGTTCCATGCTGGATGAGGAGGATCTGTCCCGGTACGAAGAGGTTGACCTGGATGATGACACCCGGGTTTCCGCACGGGCGGAGCGTGATGAAGCGGAACAGGATGGGGATGCGGATCTGGCTGCACTGGCGCTGCAAGGAAAGCCGTCTGGTGGTCAACCCAACTTTGTTGCCGATGTGGAACCGGAACCGCAACCTGACGAAAATTTGGCGGAAGAGGAGGAGGAAGCGCCCCGTTTTCCTTTTGAAACGCCAAAAGTTCGTAAAATTCTTCTCTGGACCTCCCTGTTTCTCGCCGGGCTTTGGGTTTTTGGTTTGGTGTCAAGCACCGAGTGGTTTGAATACCGCATCTACTCCATGAGCCATGATATTCATTTGGCTGCCGTGGAGAGTCACTGGCGCACCACCCGGGATGGAGAGCCCATGCTGCTCCTGGAGGGGAAGTTGCGCAATGCGACCAAAATGGGCCAAAAAGCCCGCAAGGTTCGGGTCTCCCTGCTCGACAAGGAGAATAAACCTCTCCAGTCGGTCCAGATTGTTCCTGGACGGGTTTTGAAAGAGAGTGATTTTGACATCAGCGACGAGTCGTTGCATGTCCTGGTGGGCTTGCAGGCGGACACCCGGCAAGTCAAGACCATACCCACCATCAAGGCTGACAGCGACATCGGTTTCCAGGCCATCTTTCTGAATCCTTCCGGAAATGCGGTCCGTTTCAAGGTGGACCTCGATGATGCCAAAGAGAGCTCCGACAAGCCCGACAAGAAGGACGCCAAGGACAAGGCTGTGACCGGGGAGCCGGAGAAAAAGGCAGAAAAAAGTGCGGAGGGCGCGATCCAGGAGAAACAGTCCGGGAAAGCTCGCGATTAGTCATTTAAAGCCTTTCCTTGCCGCCCCCATTCGGGTTGTCCCGTACCAGGCGGGGGATGGCGTATCCGGGAAGACGCTCTCGCAGCGAGGCGAGCAGCTCCACGCCACGCTCGGGTGTCACCTGAAAATGGGCCGCGCCGGCCACCGGGTCGAGCAGGTGCAGATAGTAGGGGATGATCCCCAGGTCGATCAGAGCGGCGTAGAGTTCCAACAGGGTCGTGGCCGAATCATTGACCCCTTGCAGCAGGACGGCCTGTTGGAGGAGTGGAATGCCGTGGTTCGCGAGAGATCTCAATGCGGTGCGGGCGCTTGCTCCCAATTCAGCCGGATGGTTGACATGGAGAACGACGACCGGTTGCAGACGACTGCCGGTCAACCAGGCTAGCAGGTCGCTGGTGATGCGCTCCGGTAGCGCGACCGGGACACGGGTGTGAATCCGTAAACGGCGCAAATGGGGTATGTCGGCCAGATGGCGGGTCAGAGCGGCCAACTCCGCGTCGCTGGCCATCAAAGGGTCGCCGCCCGAGTAGATGACTTCACGAATGCGGGTATCCTGTCGGATGGCCGTGAGAATCGGGCGCCAGTCAGGGGGGATCTTCTCTTCCCGGCGATGGCGGCGGAAACAGAAGCGGCAATGGATGGCGCAACGGTTGGAGACCAGGAGCAGAACCCGGTCCGGATACTTTTGAATCATGCCCGGCAGGGGGGTGTGTTGCCCCTCCAGGAGGGGATCGGCGCTGAATCCGGGCACCTCCAGCAACTCCTCGGCGGATGGGTACCCTTGCCGCCACAGGGGGTCCGCAGGATCATGTTGGGCGACATGGGCAAGAAAGGCACGGGGAAAACGCATGGGGTAGCGTTGGTGGGCTTCCATGACGGCTGTGTCCGGCATGGCTCCATCCCAACTGGCCGGCTCGGCCAAAAATCCATCGGTCGAGGCGGCATCGGGCATGGAAGGATGCCCTGCATGCGGAAGTGGGTTATACTGCCCCGCCTGATTTGTCGTCATGCCGCTTATAACCTGTTTTGAAAGAGGATGTCATGCTGACCCACAACCAGTTGCGCATTGGAACCCGCGTGGAGATCGACGGTCAGCCGTGGATCATCGTTTCCGCCCAGTTCGTCAAACCCGGCAAAGGGCAGGCCTTCACCAAGATTCGGATTAAAAATCTCATGGATGGCCGGGTGATCGACCGCACCTACAAATCCAGCGAAACCGTCTCCAAGGCCGATGTGGTTGACAAGGATATGCAGTATCTCTACAAGGACGGCGATCATTGGCACTTCATGGATCCGGCGACTTATGAACAGGTCGCCCTGGGCGCGACCGAGGTCTCCGATACGGTCAACTGGCTCAAGGAGCAGGAAACCTACGCCGTCACCCTGTGGCAGGGCAAGGCCATTGCCGTGCAGGCCCCACCTTTTTTGAATCTGACCATCGTTCATTGCGAACCCGGCATCAAGGGGGACACCGTCTCCGGGGCCACCAAACCGGCTACCTTGGAAACAGGGGTCATTGTCAAGGTGCCACTCTTTATCAACCAGGAAGAGCGGATCAAGGTCGATACACGGACGGCGGAGTATGTCGAACGGGCGAAGGGTTGATCGACCCCGTGCATCCATGGCTTGGTGAGGGGTGTTGGTGACGTTTGTTCCAGAAGCGGGTGGGGACGGCTTGGCTTGGCGTCCAGTGGCGACCCGGGAAATCCTGGCGGGTCGGGCGCGTATTTTGGCGGAGGTGCGGCGTTTTTTTGCCAAGCGGGGGGTTTTGGAGGTGGAGACTCCGCTGCTCTCTCCGGAAGTGGTGCCCGAGGCTCATCTGGAGCCTCTCCCCTGTGCGGGAGGATTTTTGCACACCTCCCCGGAGGCCACCATGAAACGCCTGGTTGCGGCGGGTTATGGCGCCATCTTCCAGATTTGCCGGGTTTTTCGTGCGGATGAGGCGGGCCGTTGGCACAATCCGGAGTTTACCATGTTGGAATGGTACAGGCCGGGTTGGCGGCTGGAACAGCTGATGGGGGAGGTGACGGAGCTTGTCGGGCACTTCGTGGCACGGTCGGCGCCCCGCACTCTGACGTGGCGGGAGTTGTATCGGCGCCATGCTCTGGTGGATCCCGACGCCGCTACCTGGGAAGAGCTTGCTGCCCGGACCACTTCGCCAACGGAGGGGCTGGACAGAGATGGCGTGCTGGATTTGTTGTTCGTCGAGTGGATCGAACCGGCTCTGGCCCTGGAAAAAGGCATGGTTTTGGTGACCGGATTTCCTGCCAGCAGGGCGGCCATGGCCCAGGTGGATCCCGGACCCCCGCCGGTGGCACGGCGGTGTGAACTCTATGTCGATGGCGTGGAGTTGGCCAATGGCTACCAGGAGTTGACCGACCCTGCGGAACAGCGGCAAAGATTGGCACGGGTCAACATGCGACGCCAAGCCCAAGGCCTGTCTCCCCTGCCGGTGGATGCCAAATTTTTGGCCGCCTTGGGGCACGGTTTGCCGGAGTGCGCCGGCGTTGCCCTGGGGGTGGATCGGTTGGTCATGTTGGCCTTGGGATGTGCGCGCATTCAGGATGTGTTGGCCTTTCCTGCCGATGCACAAGGGTCATGAACAGTGACGTGTCTTTGCAACCATTCAGCGCCCTTTTACGGAGGTGCTGGTAACGATTCGGCACCTTTTTGGCGCCTTTTCAAGAAAAGCACGGACATGAAATCCTTGGTATGGATACGTGTCTTTAAAAATTTTCAAGGAGTGGAAGCCGTGGCACTATTACAGACACCGCCGGGAAACTTGGGCTCAGAGGCGCCAGATTTTTTGCTGCCAGGCGTGGATGGAAGGGATCACTCCCTGCGCGAGTATGGGGGCGCCCCGGCGCTGGTGATCATGTTCATCTGCAACCACTGTCCCTATGTGCAGGCCGTCGAGGATCGTTTGTTCCGTCTGGCGCGGGAGCTTCAGCCGAGGGGCGTTCAGTTTGTGGCCATCAGCAGCAACGATCCGACCAGCTATCCTCAGGACGATTTTCAGCACATGCGGCAGCGGGCCACAGAGAAGGCCTATCCGTTTCCCTACCTGTTTGATGAGACGCAACAGGTTGCCATGGCCTATGGCGCTGTCTGCACCCCTGATTTTTTTGTGTACGACGCCAATCGGCATCTTGCCTATCGTGGTCGCCTGGATGACAGCCCGCGTGATCCCTCTGCCGTGAGTCGCGAGGAGTTGAAGGATGCCATCTTGCAGATTCTGGATGGGCGCCCTCCAGCCGCAGTCCAAAACCCCTCCATAGGATGCAGCATCAAGTGGAGGGGGGTGGCGCCAAATTGACACGGGGGGGCGAAGCCCTGGCAAAGTCCGTCTCAAAAAGAACGATTGCAAGACTGGGATGGAGGTCCAGGAGGAAGGGCTGTGCCCTTCCTCCTGGTGGGGTTCGGGGCGAAGCCCTGATAAAAGCTTTCAAATCCAAGTTTTTTTTGCAAGGGTGGCGAAGCCCTGACAAGGGCTTTCAAATCCAGGTTTTTCTTGCAGGGGCGCAAAGCCTGTCAGATCAATGTGGGAACGGGAAACCCGACCTCGCGCAGGGCCACCAGGATGATCCGTACCACCCGTTCGGGCTCCAGGAAATCGGTGTTGATGGTCAGATCGTAATAGGCGCGGGGCGAGGGGTATTTGCGGGCGATTTTTTCCACAAACTTGTCCCGTTCGCGGTTTTTTTCAATGATCATTTTTTCTGCCTTGCTCTCCTTGATATCCAGGCGCTTGGCGATCCGTTGGGTACATTTTTCCAATGACCCCTCGATGCGAACGCGCAGGGCAGGGCGGTCGACCGGAATGATCAGGTGCGCTCCACGACCGACAATCACCCCTCCGGAAGAGCAGATACCGAGAATCACCTTGGCCATATAGCGGAAAAAGTCGCTGTTGGCGCCGGCCTGGTTGATGAAAAATCCGCGAATGATCTCATCCATGGCCGAGTTTGCCCGCTCGTCCAATTGCTCCATGATGTGGGCGTCACCTTTAGCCTCCTTGATCACGGCCTTGAGCAACTCCCTGTCATAGAGCTGGACGCCCATGGTTTTGGCCAAAAGCTCGGCGATGACGCTGCCATTGGCGCCAAACATGCGCGACATGGTCACCAGAGGCTTGGCCAGAGTGCTGGTCTCGCTCTTGACCGGGGGGTGATACTGGTTGGCGGTGAGAATGGATTGGATCACATCCAAGGTGAATTTGGCCACGGGGCGGTCTCCTCAGAAAGGGCTGGCTGGTTCGGTTGGCGGCGCGTGGGCATGGATCAATCCACACCCGTCTCTTCCTTGACGGTGCGCACGATGCGTCGGTCGTAGTTCAGGAGCGAGCGAATTTTTCCCGGATAGTCCAGTTGACTCAGAAAATAACGGATACTGTTGATCCTGGCCCTTTTTTTATCATCCGACTTGATGATGATCCAGGGAGCCTCCGCTGTTGAAGAGTAGAAAAACATATCTTCCTTGGCCTTGGTATAGGCCTGCCATTTATCCTGGGATTCCCGATCTACCGGGCTGAGTTTCCATTGTTTGAGGGGGTCCGTCATGCGGCGGTTGAAACGGCGCAACTGCTCCTCTTTGCTGACGGAAAAATAAAATTTGAACAGAACGATGCCGGAGGCCACCAGCATGCGTTCAAATTCCGGGACGGAGCGGAGGAACTCCCGAACTTCATCCTTGCTGCAAAATCCCATGACCCGTTCGACCCCTGAACGGTTATACCAACTCCGATCGAAAAAGCAGATCTCCCCGGCTGAGGGGAGGTGGGCGACGTAGCGTTGGAAATACCACTGCGAGCGCTCCTTGTCCGTTGGTTTGTCCAGGGCGACCACACGGTAGCCGCGTGGGTTCAAATGTTCGATGAAGCGTTTGATGGTCCCACCCTTGCCTGAGGCGTCTCGTCCCTCGAAAAGCGCCACCACGCGCAGACCTTTTTCCTTGGCCCAGTTTTGCATCTTGAGCAGCTCGATGTGCAGAGGAGCCATGGTTTCTTGGTAATCCTGCACGCCCATCTTCCGAAGTTTGGGGTGTGGAGCTTCCCGGGAGGCGCGTGGCTTCTCTCCATCCAGCAGGATATCCGGAAGGATGTCGAACTTTTGGGGATCATCGTCTTTGTGCATGGCAATTGATTCCTCAGGTGCCGTGGAGTTTGCATCTTAACCCCACATGTGTTCCAGGTACCAGCCAACTTTACAGGTGGGGAGGGCCTCCTCGCACACGCCGCCTGGCTATCGTTGCGACCGGGTACAAGGTTGGGAAGCTGGGTTTTGACATTTGGCCCGAAGTGTTCCATCGTGCGGGCGCTCGTACCTCTAGCGAAAAATGGACCAGACAGGTCATGATTCACCACCCGGCAACGCATTGGGGTCCAGGGGGCTGGGCTCCCTGGCAGGGCCTCGAACAGCATGAAAGGTTTGTCAGGCCGGGATTTGGCGCTGCATCGATCCGACTCCACCCAGGAGGCTTTCCAACGCATTTTGCGCCATCACTGGTCCAGTGTGCTTTTTTGGGAGGGCGCTGCCCACGAAGGGGGGGGATCCGGAAGGGGTGCATCAGATGCGCGTTGCCTTGCGGCGGTTGCGTTCGGCCTTGGTGGTGTTCCGCAGAGCAGTTCCCCGCGAGATCACGGCGTGGCATGGCGAAGAGATGCGTTGGCTGGCCAGTGCGATGGCCCCGGCCCGGGATTGGGATGTCCTATTGACCATCGAACCCTTTGCCATCGCGGCATTGACGCGGCGTTATGGCAAACTGTTGCGCCAGGGAGAGTCGATCGGGCGCATGTCTTCCGAGGAGTCCCACCAACTGCGTATCGCGTGCAAAAAATTTCGTTACGCCCTGGAATTTTTTGACACCCTGCCAGGCTGCAAAGGAGTCGGCCACCTTCTCGGCCACCTGAAAAATTTTCAGGAGTGTCTCGGCATCATCAATGACGCGTCCCTGATCACCCCCTTGTTGACCCGTCTTCTGGTCGGGGTCGAGGACCGGGATACACTCCTCTGCGCCGGCGCCGTCATGAGATGACGTGCCTGTCAGGGAGCCTTCTTTTGCCTCCAGAAAAGGATCCGGCCACAAACATCACACTTCTTGACGGTCGAGAGAAAATAGATCAAGCCAAGCGTTGCAAAAAGCGGGATCAGGACGCGACTCGCCGCAATGATCGGCCCCAGACTGACATCTTCTCGAATCACTTCTCCAGGATTATTGGACACCCCAAAAAGGGTAAACAACATAATGGCAATCGCCCCGACGAAAATAAGAACCATCGGATTTTTGATCAGGGGTTTCTCGTCATGTTTCATGTTTGCCCTCCCGTAAAGCTGATGAACCCGGTCAACTCTCCATCGAACATGTCTTCATTATAGAGGGGAGGCGTAGGTGCGCAAGGAAATTGTTTTCCTTAAAATACAATATGTTGCAATAATATTAACCATCATGATCTGCCCATAGAATTTATGAAACATGAGACGAAAACCCTCTGCAAGAGCCTGTTTTTTTGAAAATTTATGAACGATAAAATAATATTATCCGTATGTGCCAACGGAAAATTCCTTTTTTCTTCCAGCGGATGGAAAGATGGCCTGGAAAGGGGTCCACAGTGGATCGCCCACAAACTGGCTTGATCGGCATTCAGTGATCGGGCAATAAACAATTTTATGGCTTGAGCGTAGATGATGGATGGAAGGGAAAAAACGATGGGGGGCAGGGTGTGTAGAATCTTACGCATGGCATGGCGAGATATGCCTAGGAATCATGCTGAATTTCAAGGATATTGGCAGAAAGGAGAGGAGGCAAAAGGTCACAGGTAACAATGCGCCGACAAGGTTCGTAAGGTTCTACGGTTTATGTAGCAAAATAGAAACAGATGACTCCGTCGCGTAGATCTTCGCAAGAAAGGTGACGTTTTTTGTAACGATTCAGCACCCTTTCAAGAAAAGCCAGGACATGAAAGCCTTTGCCAGGGCTTCGCCCCGAACCCCACCAGGACACCGTCATAGGCCCCGCCAGGGGGCGGGCTCCCTGGCAGGTGGTGTGTTTTCCCTGGAAAATTTATATTTCAGTATATAAATTATGCAATGCGGGGGCGATTCAGCCTCCGGTTTGCGCAAGTTTGAGGGAGTATCGCCCATGCACATGCGTTTGGATCTGGCCATAGCACGCAATGTCCACCTGAATTGGGAACTGAAGCTGGAAAGTCTGGAGCAATCCGGGCAGGGCGACATCGCCTTGCAGACTCATGAAAATTGCGAGCTGGGCCTCTGGTTGCACAACGTCGGCGTGGAAAAATATGGTTCCGATGACACCATCCACGAGTTGATTCGCACCCACAAGCGGTTTCATAAAAGTGCAGAGTCGGTGATTGCCAACCTGAAATCGCCACACCCGGGGCCAAAACTGGCCATGGCAGAGGTGCGCAACATGAGCCGGGATATCATCCTTCTGCTCACCCGCATGGAGCTGCGCGCCCTGGAAAACAATCGCTCTTCGGAAGCGTTACCCCCGCCCCCTCCTCTGCGCAGATTGCTGTCACGACTGTTTGACGGACCTCAGTTCGCCACGCCGGAAGATTATAAAATTCTTGAGATCAGCCATGCCCGCCTGCAACATTTGCGGTGGACGCTGGCCATGCCGGATGCCTTTCGCAACTGGGGGCACAACGCCATCCTCGAACCGGCTGAAACCTGCGCCCTCGGCGTCTGGATCCATGCCGTTGGCATGCGGCGCCACCAGGATGTCCCGGCCATCGCCACCCTGGATGAGATGCACAAGGCGTTTCACGACAAGGCAACGGCCACCATATTGGCGTTGCGCAAACACAACGGCCCCATGGCCGACCAAGCCTACCGCGAGATGTTGGAACTCAGTCGTGAAACCATCTACCTTCTGGCCATGCTCGAATTCCAGCTCCTGGATACCGACTCCATAGCCAGGACGGCCAGCATTCTCGATGATGCGAAGCCCTGACAAAGGCTTTCACGGCCAGCATTCTCGATGATGCGAAGCCCTGACAAAGGCTTTCCCGGTTGAAAAACCTGCAATACGCCCCACACTGGGCGCTGAAAAGCGCGCCCAGTGTGGGGCCATGGCCCGCCCCCTGGGCCTTTTTTGCAAACAGCGCAAAAAAGGCCTGGGAGAAGGGGGGGCGTACAACAACAAAACGGGGCGC
This sequence comes from Magnetococcales bacterium, assembly GCA_015231175.1. Taxonomy (NCBI): domain Bacteria; kingdom Pseudomonadati; phylum Pseudomonadota; class Magnetococcia; order Magnetococcales; species Magnetococcales bacterium. The sequence continues at coordinate 35,950 of JADGBZ010000025.1, forward strand.
TGCCCCGGTCCCCGCAAGGGCGCTGCCCTTGACCTGCAAGGGCGCTGCCCTTGACCCGCAAGGGAGCCAGCCCCCTGGACCCCGATTCGTTGACGATGATCAACGAAAACCACCCCCGCCCACGCCACGCCTGACCCGTACCCGCAGAGTGCGGTCCTGCACCACCTCGGCTGGAATCTCCGTCAAAAACCGGGAGGGACGCCCCAAAACCAGCCGGTTGAACAGCCAGCGCCGCCTGGCATAGGTCAGGTAGAGCTTTTCTCTGGCTCGCGTCATGCCCACATAAGCCAGGCGACGCTCCTCTTCCAACCCGCCGGCACCTTCCTGGGCCAGCTTGTGGGGCAGGAGATCCTCCTCCACCCCGGCCAGAAAAACCACAGCAAACTCCAGCCCCTTGGCGGCATGCAAGGTTGAGATCAGCACCTTCTCGCCCGTGCCTGGCAGGTCGGCCTGTTCCATCATGTCGGCTACCAGGGCCGCATCTTCCAAAAATTCGGTCAGGTTTTGGCGGCGTCCCAACTCATTTTTCAACTCCTGGAGATTTTCCAATTTGTCGGCCCGACGCTCGTCGTTCTCCAGGGCGTCAACATAGCCCGATTGGAGCAGCACATGTTCCAGCATTTTGCTTGGATGGTCGTGTACAAGGCGTTGGCGGGCAGTCAGGATCAAATCCACGAATGCCTGGAGAGGCTTTTTGGTTCGCGTCGTCAGCGTGCCGCCTTGCTCCAGCAGGTGGATGGCCGCGTCCAAACAGGATCCCCCCTGCTCCCTGGCCGCAGCTTGAATGGTCTCCAGGGCAACGCTCCCCAGACCCCGGGGGGGCACATTGAGAATCCGCTCGAAGGCCAGATTGTCCCTGCTGGAGTGGACCAGCCGTAAATAGGCCATGGCATCCTTCACCTCGGCCCGATCCATGAAACGCAGCCCCCCGACAATGTGATAGGGGATCGTGCGCCGCAGCAACGCCTCCTCCATGGCCCGGGTCTGGTGGCTGGTGCGCACCAGAATGGCGTACTGGTTGTACGCCCCGTCCTGTGCCTGACCATGAATTTCGTCAGCAACGAAACGTGCTTCGTCTTCGCCATCTTCGGCCACATACTTGACCACTTTGGCGCCATCAGCACCGGCTGTCCAAAGGCTTTTGACCATGCGCCCGCGATTGTTGCCGATCAGGGAAGCGGCAGCCTGCAAGATAAATCCGGTGGAACGATAATTTTGTTCCAGTCGGATGACGCGGGTTTCAGGATAATCCTCACTGAAGCGCAAAATGTTATCCAGGCGCGCTCCCCGCCAGCTATAGATGGATTGGTCGTCATCACCCACCACGCATAAATTGCGATGTTGGGCGGACAACTGCATCAGCCAACGATACTGCACCAGGTTGGTATCCTGGTATTCATCGACCAAAACCTGGCGGAAGCGGGTCTGGTAGGTTTCGAGGATGGTCGGTTCCCGTTGCCACAACACCAGACAGTTACGCAGCAAATCCCCAAAGTCCATGCAGTTGGTGTTGCGCAGCGCATCCTGGTAGCCCTGAAAAAAAGAACGCACCGCATCCCGATCACGCGGATTGCGCACATGTTCTTCGCCGATTTCATCGGGCCCCAGGGCGTCGTCCTTCCAGCGTGAGAATGCATTGGCGAGCCGGTCATGGGTCCAATAGCTGCTTTTGTAATCCATCTGTTCCGCCAACGTCTTGATCAGACGTTTCTGGTCCGCCAGGTCCAGGATGGTAAAGTCGCTATTGAACCCGAGAATTTCAGCATGTTTGCGCAGAATCCGCGCCGACAGGGCATGAAAGGTTCCGATCCACAATCGTCCGCCGTGCAACGGACCCCATTCGGCCAGTAGTTGCCCCACCCGGTCCCGCATCTGACGGGCCGCTTTGTTGGTAAAGGTGACTGCCAAAATCTCCTCGGGGCGACACGCCCCATCCAGCACCAGCCAGGCAAGGCGGCGGGTCAACACCCGGGTCTTGCCCGAACCGGCGCCGGCCAAGATCATCAGAGGGCCTTCCCGAACCAGGACCGCCTCGCGTTGGGGTGGGTTGAGATCGGTCAAGAGAGGGGATTCGGCGAGGGAGTCATTCATGCAAGCATCCTCTGAAAGCAAAAATTTTCAGGAACTATTCACCACCTGGCAACGAATCGGGGTCCAGGGGGCTGGCTCCCTGGCTTGGTCCAGGGCAGCGCCCTGGTGGGGTTCGGGGCGAAGCCCTGATAAAGGCTTCCCTATCCAGGCTTTTCTTGAAAGGGTACTGAAAAGGGTGCTGAAAAGGGTGCTGAATGGTTACCCCAATCCGGGCTTTTCTTGCAAGGGTGCTGAATGGTTACAATTTTCGGTCATTGTTCGGCTTGAAAACCGGGATGGAGGTTCGCTGTGGCGTGGGTCCAGGAACATTTTCTTGCGCGTCAGGTGCAGTAAGGCTGGCCAGCCACCGGGTGGCGAATTCTTGGAGGGGAGGGGGAGCGACTCCGAACTTTGAACGTGGGACAGTGACACAACAGGCCGCAGGTCGCAAGGTTGAAGGGATTGAGCCAGGGCAAGCGCATGTGAAATGGGCATATCCAAAGCCATGATTGTTTTTTGGAATTGGGGTCCAGAGGGTTGGCTCCCTTGCGGGTCAAGGGCAGCGCCCTTACGGGGTCCGGGGCGGAGCCCCGTTTTGTTTTTGTACGCCCCCCTTCTCCCAGGCCTTTTTTGCGCTGTTTGCAAAAAAGGCCCAAGATGCGAACACATTGCAGATTTTGCGAAAATAATCGTAAAAGATAATGGTCCGTACTTTCCGCTGGCTTTTTTTGGGGCGCTGCCCCAAACCCCGCCAGGAGGAAGGGCGCAGCCCTTCCTCCTGGACCTCCATCCCAGTCTTTTAAACGATTTTTTTTGGGGCGCTGCCCCAAACCCCGCCAGGAGGAAGGGCGCAGCCCTTCCTCCTGGACCTCCATCCCAGTTTTTTGGACGTTTTTTTGGGGCTCCGCCCCAAACCCCGCCAGGAGGAAGGGCGCAGCCCTTCCTCCTGGACCTCCATCCCAGTTTTTTGGACGTTTTTTTGGGGCTCCGCCCCAAACCCCGCCAGGAGGAAGGGCGCAGCCCTTCCTCCTGGACCTCCATCCCAGTTTTTTGGACGTTTTTTCGGGGCTCTGCCCCGGACCCCGCCAGGAGGAAGGGCGCAGCCCTTCCTCCTGGACCTCCATCCCAGTTTTTTAATCGTTTTTTCGGGGCTCTGCCCTTCCTCCTGAACCTCCATCCCGACGAGGATCACATGGGGCTGTTGGTCATGGCAATGATCGGGGGGATCATCCTGTGTACCCACACCCCCCTGGCACAAAATGATCTGCATTGGCTCCAAGTCCTCATCGGCCTGGCCACCTGGCTGACCTGGCTGGGTTCACCGGCAGGCCGCACCCGCTGGTTGAGGCTCCTCGGCGGGCTTTTTCTGGGGGTCGTGGCGGCCAACTGGGAAGACTGGCAGGCCTGCAACCCACCCCTGCTGCTGCCCGAAGGGAAAAAAGGCAAGGAATTTACCGCCATGGTGGTCGATCGCAATGACCGCGACGACTCGATCCAACTGATCCTGGAGGATTTTGTCTGGCAGCCGGAACAAACAGAGTTTGCCGGGCAAATCCAGTTGTCCATTTATGGCCACGACGCCGACGCCGAACCAGGAGATCGGATCGCCGGCAAGGCCGTGCTCCACCCCGTCGAGGATTATCGGGTGCCAGGCGTATTCTCCTACGCCGACATGCTGCGGCGGCAAGGGGTGAAGGCCAACGGCTCCGCCCGGGATCCGCCCCAGGTGGTGGAACAAACGTCCCAGTGGCGCATCAATCGTTTGCGCCAACGGATTTCGGCCTGGGTGCAGCGCCACATCGCGCCCCGGCAGCAGGGCCTGGTTGAAGGGATTCTGGTGGGCAAGCGCGGGCGTATCACGGCGGCCCAAAACGAAAACATGCGTAGCGCCGGCCTGATCCACCTGGTGGCCATCTCGGGTTCCAATCTGGGCCTGGTGGCCGGGTGGGCGTTTTTGTTCTTCCGCCGGCTGTTGGTCATGCTGACGCCGGTTTCACGACGCTGGGATGTGAAACGGTTGGCGGCGTTGGCGGCCATGCTCTTCATGCTGGGCTATGCCTCCCTGGCGGGATGGTCCGTGGCCACGCAAAGGGCAGCCATCATGATCACCCTGTATCTGCTCTCCGTCGCCGTGGAGCGGGGCAACCAGATGTGGCGCGCCCTGGGCATGTCGGCCATATTGATTTTATTTTTTCAACCCAATCAATTGTTTCAGGCTGGATTTCAACTCTCGTTTCTCGCCGTGGCCACCCTGATCGCCCTGGGCGACATGGATTTTGCCCCCGACTGGCGGGGCCGCATGCGGGCCATGTCGCTCTCCACGATCACCATTGGCGTCGTGCTGACCCCGGTGACCGCCTACCATTTTCATCAGGGATCGCCCTACAGCATTCTGGCCAATATTCCTGCCATTCCCTGGGTGGGCATCGTCTCCGTGCCCCTGGGCATGATCGGCCTCATGGTGTTGCCCTGGTCGGAAACATGGGGTGGCGTCGTTCTCTCCCTCATGGGGTGGAGCCTGGAGATTTTTGATCGATGGGCCGCCTGGATCAGCCATCTGCCGGGGGCTTGGACACGTTTTCCCGGTCCCACGTTGCCGGGTTTTGCCCTCATGGTGCTGGCGGGGGTGGGATGGCTCGCCTGGCGGCGCTTTTGGCCCCGGGCGGCTTGCCTTTGTGTGGCCGCCTGTGCCTGGTTCTGGCCCCATCCCGCTCCGCCCCTGGGATATCTGCAACTCTCCGTCCTGGATGTGCGGCAGGGGCAAAGTGTGTTGTTGCACGCGCCGACGGGGGATTGGTCGGTGATCGATGCGGGGGGGCCGGTCTCCCCTCGTTTCAATATTGGCGAGAGCGTGATTTCGGCCAACCTGTGGTATCAGGGGGTGGGCAAATTGGCACGCATCGTGTTGAGTCACCCGGACCTGGACCATATCTCCGGCGCTGCACAACTCCTGCGCAATTTTCCCACCGGGGAACTCTGGTTGGGGTTCTTTCCACAGGAGGAGGAGAGCCATGCCCAGTACAAACAAATCATCGCCATGGCCCAGCGGCAGGGGACGCTCATCCGGCGTTTTCAGGATGGGACAACGATCCATGCCGAGGGGTTGGATTTTCACATTCTGCCCCCGTTTCCGTTGCGGGGAAAAGAGAATGATCGCTCCCTGGTTTTGGAGGTGACCCATGACACCCGGCGTTTTTTATTTCCGGGGGATGTGCAGCGCACCGGGGAGCGTTGGTTGGCCAGGAGCGGTCAATTGGCGCCGGTGACGCTGGTGGTGGCGCCCCACCATGGCAGTGCTGGTTCCAGCAGCCCGATTTTTGTTCAGGCGCTTCATCCCGAGCATGTGGTTTTCAGCGTAGGGGCGAGGAATCGTTATGGCTTTCCCAAGCCGGCCAGTGTGGCGCGGTGGGCGGCCAGTGGGGCCAGGTTGTGGCGGACGGACCAGGATGGAACGGTTATGTTTCGTTCCGATGGTCATCATCTTGAGCGCGTAGGTGACTGAAGCGAAAAAAAACGATTGAAAAACTGGAATGGAGGTCCAGGAGGAAGGGCTGTGCCCTTCCTCCTGGTGGGTTCGGGGCGAAGCCCTGACAAAGGCTTTCATATCCAACAAAGGCTTTCATATCCAACAAAGGCTTTCATATCCAAGATTTTCGCGAAATGGGGTCCAGGGGGCTGGCTCCCTTGCGGGTCAAGGGCAGCGCCCTTGCGGGTCAAGGGCAGCGCC
>JADGBZ010000026.1 GCA_015231175.1 Magnetococcales bacterium
TGAGGTCTCTGTCTCGCTGTAACGACGGGTGGTCAGATTGAATTGATTGGTCTTGTTGATCAATTGTACGATACGGCCCATGCTGGTGGCATCAAAGGGGGCAAACCGGACCCGCATCTCCAGGGATTGGAGGAAGAGATCGAGGTTGCCGGAGTGTTGTTGCCTGATCTGGTCCAGTTGTATCCGGTTGCGATAACCGGCGGCCCTGGTTCTGTCCTCGGCGGTCAAGGCGGTGGTTTCAAAATAACCTGCCGCCATAACCCACCTGGGGATCAGGGCGGGATCCCGTGGCAACTCCGGCGTCGCCACCCTGGGCAGGGCCTGGCGCACCTGCGCCCGTTCCGCCGGGTTGTCATCCAGAAAAACCAGGGAATCCACCCCCAGATCCAGCATGGCGGCCATGGATGCAAGGTTGGTGGCCTTGTCGTTCCAATTGGCCATGAATACCGCAAAATCGGACTCCCGCAACAGCATGTCCGGGTGGTGGCGAAAGGGGAGAAGGGCGGTATCGTGGTCGTTTTTGGAGCAGACGGCGAGCACGATGCCACGTTGGTTGAGATCCAGTGCCATGCGCTGCACGGCGAGATGGGCCTCCCCCAGGGCATCCCCCTGACCGATCCGGATGCCCTCCAACCCATCGTCCCCGACCACCCCCCCCCAGAGGGTGTTGTCCAGATCCAGCACCAGACATTTGCGGCTCTGCCCCCGGCTGGCTGCAATCAGACGGACGACATGTTCGGCATAGAGAGGCAGCAGGTGTGGCGCGAAAGGCAATTTGGCCCAATGCCACTGGACCGGATCGAACCACCGCTCCAATCCCACCGTGGCGGCGAGCCGCTCCACGTCCAGGATCAAGTGGGGTCCACCGGCAACCCTCTCCCGCAAGCCGGCGTTGAAGGCGGCAATCCGTCGCAAAAGGGTCGCCGGTATCCGACAATCCAGATGGCCCAGGAGAGGTTCGGGAGGGGGAGGCAGCGTCTGGAAAATCAAGGTGGGCGGCTGGGATCCTGCCTGAAATCCGGCGGCGATCAGCTCCAGGTGGCGCAGAGGGGCATCCTCATCCGGACCCTCGTCGGCCAGGGGGTCGCGTGAAAAGGGCAGGCCGCGGTGATCCAAGGCCAGGAGAAGGGCATCCAGCCGGGCGTTGCGCAACGTCGAGCCAGGATGCAGCGCCTCGGATACGGCTTGATCATAGCCCCCCACGACCACCTCCAGATCAAGGCCGTGTCGGAGGGCGCTGGCTGCAAGACAGGGAAGCAAAAAATCCGTACTGCCATGAGCGGCAACACCCAAACGAAAGGGGATCAGCCCGGATGATCCTTGCTGGCTCGCAACCAGACGTTTGAGCTTCGCCAGACGGGAAAGTTGGTTGAGATCCAGGAAATGGCCCGCCAGCCGGACCAGCTCCTGCCAACAACCCGGGTCGGTGGGATCCAGGGCCAGACAGGTCGCGGTGAAGGTCTCCGGTGGCCGGGGCAGCCAGGGCAGGGAGGCGAGAGAGTCGGGAGTCATGGCCTGTCGGAATCAGACGGTGATCTTGGCCAGGATCATCGCCACAAAATCGCCTACATGGCGGTTGGACGAAAGCTCCTGAGTGGTAAAGCGGATCTTGAAGTGTTGTTCCACAGCCACCACCATCTGGATGTTGCTCAGACTGTCCCACTCCGGCACATCGTCCGCGCACAACTCCCTGGTGACCTCCAACTGCGGATCGTCGAAGACATCCCGGAAGATGGGTGTCAACACCTGGTAGATTTTCTCTTCGGTCATGGCGAATTCCCGGGGATAAGATGAATAAACGTGTGTGAAGGTCTGACACAGCGGGCGCTGAACAGCGACCTAAAACTGAAAATAGACGTAGGGCACCGCCTGCTGGACAAAAACCGCCACGATGGAGACCAACAATACCGCACTAGCCCACCAACTCACACGCGCACGCGACCAGGGCGAGGGGCAGGTCACGGGAATCCGCGTGACCGGGTAGCCCTTGCTGGCGAGTCCCGGTTTTTGTGCGCCCAACATTTCGCAGGAGTTGGGCAGGTTCAGTACCGCCCATAGCAGAGGAGGGAACAGCAGGAAATATTGAGTGGCCGGGACATGTCCCAGAACTCCGGGAACCAGATGCAGAAAGTCGGCCAGCCCTGGCTGCACCTGGGCCAGTATCCATGGTGGCACAGCGAAGCCGTTCAATCCCGTGAGACCGGCGTACATGTTGACGATGGCAGCAAAGTTTGTGGCCCGAAAAGGAACCCAGGAGAGATTGAGCACCAGGAAGGTTGTCAACCAGGCCAGCCAGGGTGTGAGGGGCTTGCGACGCTCCTTCCAGGCGTGGGATACCACCGCCGCCACACCATGGATCAACCCGTAGAGGAGAAAATTCCAGCCCGCTCCATGCCATACGCCCATGAGCAGAAACGTGATCAGCAATGGCGCCGTGACGGTCATCGACCATGGTGAGAGTCGCCGTACCGCGTTGTGGGAGCGGTGACGCATGAACCACAGGGCCAGGGAGGCGTGAAGGTGATTCATGATCAACCGGGACAGGGTGATGTGCCAGCGTCCCCAAAATTCGATGATGGAACGGGCCTTCAGGGGAGAAGCAAAATTGATGGGCAGGCGGATCCCGAAACATAAGGCACACCCCATGGCCATGTCCGAATAACCGGAAAAATCGAAATAGAGTTGGAAGGTGTAAGCGGTCACCGCCGCCCAGGACTCCAACAGGTGCGGATGGTAGCCGCCCGCAGCGGCGTCAAAAACCGGGTTGACCCATCGCCCCATGACATCGGCCACCAATACCTTTTTGCCCAAGCCAATGGCAAACAGGGTTAAGCCGGTTTCCAGGTTGTCCCAGAGGTGTGGGAGCGGATTCGCCGCAAACTGATGGTCCGTCTCCCGGTGGTACACAATGGGCCCGGAGATCAAGTATGGAAAAAATGCGATGAAAACCGCATGGTCCAGAATCCCCCGGGGTTGGTCCTGTTCCTTCAGCCGGGCATCCGACAACAGGGTGATCTGTTGGAAGGTGAAGAAGGAGATGCCGACCGGCAGGATGATGCGCTCCCACTGCCAGTTCGTTCCGAGCAGAACATCAAGGTTTTCGAGGAAAAAATGGGCATATTTGTAGTAGGCCAGAGCGCCCACGTTCGCAACCACTCCCAACCAAAACCAGGTATCCCGATGCCGGGGAAGTTGACTTGCCCGCATCCGGTTCAATACCACGGCATTGATGGACAGGTAGAGTCCCAGCAGCATGGTGTAGCGCCACTCCCAACAGCCGTAGAAAAAAAAGGAAGCGGCTGCCAGCCAATAAAGAGCAAGGCGCTGTCCCCGCCAGCGGAAAAACAGGTAGTACATGGTGAGGACGATGGGTGCGAACAGGAGGATGAATGCTGCAGAGTTGAAAAGCATGGTCCGGTGGGACTCTTTTGTTGGGGTAACCACTCACTACCCGGCAACGCACCGGGGTCCAGGGGGCCGGCTCCCTGGCTTGGTCCAGGGCAGCTCCCTGGCGGGTTCGGGGCGAATCCTTGACAAAGGCTCTCATGTCCGAGCCTCCTTCCGCTCTTCGGGAGGCGGCAGTCTAGGTCATTTTTTTCAGCATTTCCAGCAGAATCACGATGGGTGAAACAGGCTGGAGTTTCGGGCCTGCAACTGTTAGCATCCGCAGCGCGAGGCACTGCCGGATGGGTCGGCTGCGGGTGGGTCGGCTGCGGGTGGGTCGGCTGCGGGTGGGTCGGCTGGCGATTGAGATCCCGATGGGTCTTGTTTCCCCGTTTGCATTGTCGTTGCATGCCGGTTATGGCAGGGGTGGCGTCGTGGTGGTTTTGCCTGTTGATTCATGGATTTGTGCTTCATGGGAATTGCCGCAGATATTGTCATGATCATGGTGGCTGCCTTGATCGGTGGGGTGGTTGCGCACCGTCTTGGCATGCCTTTGATCGTCGGTTATATCATGGCCGGCGTCGCGGTGAGCCCCCATACGGGCGGTATCACGGTCTCCAACGTCCACGATATCGATTTGTTGTCGGAAATCGGGGTCGCTCTGCTTCTTTTTGCTCTGGGGCTGGAGTTTTCCCTCAAGGAGCTGCAACCGGTACGTCGGATTGCCCTGATCGGCACTCCTATCCAGATGGTCTTGACCATGGCCTACGGCTATGGGGTGGGTTGGTATCTGGGGTGGCCGTGGTTGTCATCCCTGTGGCTGGGCGCCCTGATCGCCCTCTCCAGCACCATGGTGATCCTGAAGACGTTGATCAATCAGGGGTGGATCGGCACCCTCTCCAGCCGGGTGATGGTCGGCATGTTGATCGTGCAGGATCTGGCCGTGGTGCCCCTCATGATCATTCTGCCCAAGCTCAGCGACCCGGCTGCCGGTGTGCCCATGTTGCTCCTGGCGGCCCTCAAGGCGGGCGCTTTTCTGGCCGGCATGGTCTTTCTGGGAACCCGTTTCCTGCCCTGGGTTTTGGCCCGGGTGGCAAGATCCGGATCCCGGGAGTTGTTTCTCCTGACGGTGACCTCCATCGGTCTGGGGGTTGGCTACATTACCTACCTGGCAGGGCTTTCTCTCGCTTTTGGGGCCTTTGTGGCTGGCATGGTGTTGAGCGAATCCGACCATGGCCACCAGGCGTTGAGCGATATCGTGCCCCTGCGCGATCTGTTCGGCCTGCTGTTCTTCGTCTCCGTCGGCATGATGCTGGATCCACGCTTTCTGTGGCAACATATGGCGGAAATAGCCGTTCTGGTTGTGGCGGTCTCCCTTGGCAAGGGGGTCATTTTTTTTCTGTTGGCCCGATTGTTTGGTTACGGCAACGTCGTGCCTCTGGCCGTCGGGCTGGGGTTGTTCCAGATTGGCGAATTTTCCCTTGTCCTGGCCAAGGTGGGGTTGGCCAGTCAGGCCATCAGCCAGGATGTTCATACCCTGCTTTTGTCGGCTGCTGTGGTGACCATGGTCCTGACCCCCCTGGTCTCGGGCCAGACGGCGCGCATCTATGCCTGGCAAAGGCGTCATTCTCGCCGTGAACCTCTGTACGGCGTCAACCTGCCGGAGAGACGGTTCAACAAACATGTCGTCGTCATGGGGTGTGGGCGTATCGGCATGCAGGTGGCCATGGTCCTGAAACGGCTGGAGGTGCCGTTCGTCATGATCGATCTGGACCATCGCCACATGGAGCAGGCCAAAAAGGAAGGGTTTCCCGTCATCTTTGGCGATGCTGCACAAAAACCCGTTCTCCAGGCGGCCAGAATGGCTCAGGCCGACATGTTGCTGATCACCGCCCCGGGATTGGCCGTGGCCCTTGGGGTGATTCGCCAGGCGCACGCCATGAATCCGTCTTGCCCGATCGTCGTCCGGGCCGCCGACTTGACGCAAATGCAAATCATCCGGGAAGCCGGCGCGGTGGGGGTCATCCATCCCGAATTTGAGGCCGGCCTGGAATTTATGCGGCAAGCCCTGCTGCATCAGCATCTGCCGCTGTCGGTCATCCAAAAATACAGCGATTCGATTCGCCAGGACATCTACGGACCTCTCTGGAACAGCGCCCTGGCCTACCAGACCCTGCTGCAAGTGCAGACCGCCCAGCCCCAATTCGAGCTGGAGTGGATCCCCCTGAGCAGAGCCAGCCCCCTGATCGACCAATCTCTCCGGCAAGGCCGTATACGTGAGCTGACCGGGGCTTCCGTCGTTGGGGTGTTGCGCGCCGGCGAACTCATCATGAACCCATCCCCGGATTTTCTCCTGGGCGCCAACGACATGGTAGCGGCGATCGGGACGACCTCAGCTTGTGAGGATCTCCGGCGTTTGGCGGGGAAAGGGGGGTGACCACCCCTTCAACTCCTCCGTCATCTGCTGAATCACCTCCGCCCAGCCGTCAACCTGGGTCTGCCGGAAAAGGCGCATTACCCGGGGATACCAGGCGGTATCCGGCTGATCATGCAACCAGCGCCAACTGGTGTTGCTGCGGGTCAGCATCACCCAGCACGGTTTGCCCAAAGCCCCGGCCAGGTGACCCACGGCGGAATCGACCGTGATCAGCAAATCCAGAGAGGAGAGGATGGCCGCCGTGTCGCCAAAATCCTGGATCAACCCACCCAGATGAATGAGGGGTTGCCCCGGCGGAGAAAGGCGGGCTTCCTCTTCGCCATGGCCTTTTTGCAGGCTGAAAAAAGTGACGTTCGGCACGGTCCACAGAGGGGCCAGGAGTCGCATGTCAGGGACGGAACGGTTGGCGTCATTGATGTGCGTCGGATTGCCGCGCCAAACCAGACCTGCACGCAACCCTTTTTGCGCCAGAATGATGTCGCGACCGGTTTGGCGGTCGGGAGGGGCATGCAGATAGGGAATCTCGTCCGGAATGTTGGTGAGCGTGGTTCCCATATGGAGGGGGACGGAGAGGAGGAAGGTCCAGTAATCGTGGGGAGGAAATGTCCGGTTGTGCCCTGACAGGAGCTGGTCCACGCCGGCCAACGACTCCATCAACGTGGCAAGAGGCGGGGAACAGACAAGGGTAAGATGCCGGACGCCTCTGGCCTTCAGAAGAACGGTGTAGCGGCAGAATTGAATCTGGTCGCCGTAACCCTGTTCCAACATGACCAGGAGAGATTTTCCCGTCAAATCCTCTCCCTGCCACATGGGAAAGGGCACCTGGATCGGGAAAATGTCCCGGTTGCACTTGTTTTTGGCAAAGCGGGCCTCATACAGCGGCCACCCCTCTGCCAGGCGGCCATTCGAGATGTAAAACAGACTTAGATTGAACCGGGTATCGGCAGAATCCGGATCGAGCCGCAAGGCCTCCAGATAGGCTGCCTCGGCCTCTGTGTTGCGCCTGAGTTCGTCGTATAAATTGGCTATGTTATTGTGGGTCAGAGCCCGATGGGGATCCAGACGCAACGCCTCCTGGTAGGCCGCCTCCGCCTCGGCGAACCGTTTCTGCTCGTGCAAAACGTTGCCAAGGCTGTCCACGGCATCGACAAATCCCGGTTGGATGCGCAGGGCGTTCCGGAAGGCATCTTCGGCTTCGCCGGGCCGGTTCAGCAATGCCAATAAAATCCCCAGATTGTGCAGGGTTTTGGGATTGTTCGGCATGAGGCGCAAGGCCTCGCGATAGGCGATCTCTGCATCGGCGAGGCGTTTTTGCTGCTTGAAAAGCAGTCCCAGGTTGCTGTGGATCAGGGCAATATTCGGATTGATGCGCAACGCCTGCCGGTAGGCGGCCTCGGCTTCGGCAAAACGCTCCAGCTCGGTCAGGAGGATGCCCAGATTGTTGCAGGAGTTGATATGGTCAGGATGCAGCTGCAGGGCTTGCCGATAAGCGGTTTCAGCATCGACTGGCCGCTTTTGCTCGCGGTAGAGGTTGCCCAGACGGTTGAAGACATCGGCATCGTTCGGATTGATGCGCAGGGCCTGCTGGTAAGAGGTTTCGGCTTCGGCGAAACGTTTGCGTTCGGTCAAAAAGTTGCCCAGGTTGTAATAGGCATCGGCATAATTCGGATTGAGTTGGAGGGAGCGGAGGTAGGCGGCCTCAGCCCCTTGTGGATCACCTGCCATGTGGGCCAGATTGGCAGACAGATTCCATGCGGCACACGAGTTGTCGTTGGTCGCGAGGAAATCATCCAGAATCAGGCGCGCCTGATCATAGCGGCCTGCCAGATAGTGTTGGGCGGCCATTTCATAACCGTCGGGTGTTTGCATGCTGGCATCCCCCATGGATGACACGGATTGAAAGTGATGAGGTAACTATTCAGCACCCTCTCAAGAAAAGCCTGGATATGAAAGCCTTTGTCAGGGCTTCGTTCCGAACCCCGCCAGGACGCTGTCTCAGGCCCTGCCAGGGAGCTGGTTCCCCGGATCCCCGGTGCGTTGTCGGGTGGTGAATGGTTGCGGTGGATTCATGTCTGGGCGAAAAAAGCCTCCAGCAGGCGCAGGAGGTCACGCATGTCCTGGCAACCGGCTGTTTCGCGAACCGAATGCATGGCCCAGGAGGGGAGTCCCAGATCCACTGCCGGGATGCCCAGACGCGCCGACAGGGTAGGACCGACCGTTGAACCACAGGGCATGTCGGCGCGCACGGTAAAATCCTGGAGAGAGACCGCCGCACGAGCGGCCAAGACCTTGATGCGGGCCGCCGTGGCCCCCTGGGTGACATAACGCTGGCCGGCATGGTGTTTGACCACAACGCCGCCATTGATATGGGGTGCGTGGTTTTCATCCTGCCGGGCAGGATAGTTGGGATGATAGCCATGAGCGTTGTCAAGCGACAGAAGGAGGGAGCCCGGCATGGCACGGGCCAGAGAGTGACCATCCGGGTAGATGCGGAGCAACAGGCTCTGTAGAAAATTGCCGGCGGCACCGGCCATCGACAACGAGCCCGTCTCCTCATGGTCAAAAAGGGCGATCATGGCAAGGCTATGGGATGGGGTGGCAGCATGTCGGGCCAGAGCGACGACAGTGGCATAAACCGACAAGAGGTTGTCCAGCCGGCTGCCCACGATCCATTGCTGGTCAACCCCGGCCAACCTGGCTGGTTGGGTGTCGTAGAGTTGCAGATCCCAGGCGAGCAGATGAACGGGTAGGGATGTCGGGTCCAACCGGCGGATCTCATTCACCAACAGATCGATAAAGGGCTGTTGAGGTGGGGAGTCACCGTTCTTTGCCTGGTTCAGGGTCAGCTGAAAGGGTGCGGAAAGTTCTTCGTGGGGATTGATTTTTTGCTCGTCGCCGCCAGACTTCTGCAAGTGGATGGCCAGGTTGGGGATGCGTGTCACGGGTCGAGCCATATCCAGATCGATCTGTTTCTCCGTGCCCAGATGGTCCAGATAATAAACACGCCCCGCCAGCGATAAATCCCGGTCAAACCAAGTTGACAGCAGAGCGCCCCCATACACCATGAGGTCAAGCGCCAGATAATCCTTTTTGCGCTTCAGGGGGTTGGGCTTGACTTTGAGGGTGGGGCTGTCCGTGTGAGCAGCAGCGAGGAGGAGTGGGGGAGGAGCGTTGAACCGGGTTGGCAGGGTAAAAGCGACAAGGGAAGCATCGCTGCGGGTCACAACATAGCGACTCCCCGGCGCCAAAACCCAGGGATCCTCCTCGCGCAAAAGTTGGAAACCGTGCTCCGCCAGAATTTTTCTGGCCGCTTCCACGGCATGAAACGGGGTTGGCGATGTGTTGAGAAAATGCAGCAATCGGTCCATGGTCTCCAGGCCTCGGATACGGATGCAACAACCAGGTCGGGCCATACCCCCTTCGCAACTTTTGCGCCTGTTTGGTGATCACCCGCCTGGCTGCCGGGCTTGAACTTCCTTCCGAAGCGTGGCCAGAGTGGGTTTTTGCGTTGATATGGAAAATAGTGATTGAAGGATAGATGAAAATGATGCGATCATTGAACGCTCGACCATGTGCGCAAGCCTGACGGATGGGATTCCATGGGATTGAATGGCATGAGAATCCTGTCTGACGGTCATGGGAAGATCGGGTCGGCACGATTCCAGCATGAAAAATCACACCATGATCGCAATGATCGGCGGCTTAACAGGAGGTGAGCGAATGGATGGGTTTTTGGTTCCCAAGGATGCCGTGCCGCGGTGGATACACCGGCTTGCACAAAAAAATACCGTTTATTTTCCGCAATCCTCAGGACGCTCCAGCCTCCGGTTCAAGCGCGTGCGGGAGGGATCCGAGATCCAGTTCGATCGCTACCATCCGACCCTCGTGCCCCCGGGAAAAAAGCTGGCTCCGACACAGGAGATTCTGTTTCGTTACCGTAAAAAAGAGGGGGACGAAACGGAAATCGAGCCGGTGCTGGCGGAGGAGATCCAGATTCTGGCCGGGGTTAGGCCTTGTGATCTCAAGGGTATCCACCTGATGGACCAGGTGAACCAGGATGGGTATGGGGATCCCCACTATCAGGCGCGGCGCGCCCACACCATCCTCATCGGCCACGACTGCCTGCGGCCTTGTGATGGGGCATGCTTTTGCGACGCGACCGGTTCCCTGCACTGGCGTCAAAACGCCGACATTTTTTTGACCTCGATGGATCATCAGGTTTTGGTGGAGATCGTGTCGGAGCGGGGCCGGGCTCTCTTGCAAGGGAGTGAGTTTCCCGTTTGCAAGGATGTGGCGGCCCAGAAGGCCCGGGCGGAGAGCCTGCGGGCCAACCCCTTCGGTCGCCAGTTGGCCGCTCCGGTGGCCCAGTTGCCTGCCCTCCTGGCCAGGCAGTGGCAATCTCCCATCTGGAGCAAGCATGTCGAGCACTGTTTCTCCTGCGGCACCTGCAACCTGGTCTGCCCAACCTGCTACTGCTTCAACGTCGAGGACGATTTTCACCTGACGGAGATCCAGGCTGGTCAGCGCACCCGAAGTTGGGACAGCTGCATGCTTCCCAAATTTTCGGAGGTAGCCGGCGGACATAATTTTCGGCCCCAGCCGGAAGCGCGCCAGCGGCATCGGGTCAAACGCAAGTTTGAATATTTGACCCATCGTTTCGAGGAAGGCAGCTTTTGCGTCGGATGTGGCCGGTGTGGCCGGCAATGTACCGCCGATATCGATATTTTCGATATCGTCAACGATCTCGTCACTCATGCGGAGGCGATGTCATGACCATGCCGACTGCTGCCACCCACCCGACGTTTGACAAGGCGTTGTATCTTCCCCGCATGGCCCGGATTCTTGAGGTCCGGGCCATGACGCCCCGGGAGAAATATTTCAAGATCGAGCTGCCGCAACCCCTCGGGCATCGTCCGGGACAGTTTGTCATGCTCTCGCTTCTGGGGTTGGGCGAGGCCCCCATCTCCATCTCGTGTGGACCACGGGATGACAACATTCTGGAAATGGTCATTCGCAACGTCGGCAGCCTGACCCGGGTTCTGCACGGTTTGCAACCCGGCCAGCAGGTGGGTGTGCGTGGACCCTTCGGTTCCGGTTTCCATCTGGCCGATTTTTATGGCAAGGATGTCCTGTTTGTGGTGGGGGGGTTGGGATTGGTACCCCTGCGTTCCCTGATTCAGCCCGTACTGGCCCAGTCGGAGCGGTTCGGCACCATCACCATTGTCAGTGGCTGTCGCACCCCGGCGGACGAACTCTACCGGGAAGAGACCATCGCCTGGTCGCGCCTGGATGGTGGCCGGGGAAAAATCAACGTGATCCGCCTGGTGGATGACACCGCCAGCCTGCCGTGGGATGGGGCTGTCGGACTGGTGACAGAGCCCATCGCGGATTTGCGCATGGATGCGGGGCGCACAGTTGTGGCCCTCTGCGGCCCGCCCGTCATGTACAAGTTTGTCATCATGGAGCTGACAGCCAGGGGTATTCCCCACAGCCAGATCTTTGTTGACCTGGAGCGGCGGATGAAATGCGGTGTCGGTAAGTGTGGACACTGCCAGATCAACCATGTCTACTGTTGTCAGGATGGACCGGTATTCCGACTTGACCGTATCGAAAATCTTCCCGAGGCCTTGCAATGAAACCGAAAGTCGCGTTTTTTGATTTTGCCGGCTGTGAAGGTTGCCAGTTGACCGTGCTCAACTGCGAGGATGTGTTCCTGGATCTGCTTGCCTTGGTGGATATCGTCGAGTTTCGTGAAGCCATGTCGAACAAGGCGCCACGTTATGACGTTGCCTTCATCGAGGGGAGCATCAACCGCGAAGAGGATGCCCAAAAGTTGCGGGATATTCGTGCCCGCAGCACCTATTTGGTGGCCATGGGCGCCTGCGCCTGCATGGGCAACGTCCAGGCCCGCTCCAATTTTGTCGCGCCGGCGGAAAACTTCAAACGGGTCTACGGCGAAGCGGCCCGCAACCAGGTCCAGACCGATCCCGACTATTGGCCCCTGTGGGCGCACACCCGGGTGCGGGCGGCCAAGGAGATCGTGGCCGTTGATTTTGAACTGCGCGGCTGCCCCATGGTGGCGGAAGAGTTTGTGCGCCTGGTCAAAGCCCTGGTCAGCGGTTCCCTTCCTTACTTCCCGGCCAATGCCGTATGCGTCGAGTGTAAAATGAACGAAAACGAATGCGTTTTCGATCGCGGCGAGGTTTGTATGGGACAGGTCACCTACGGAGGTTGCAACGCCGTCTGCATCACCCACGGGTATCGCTGTGACGGCTGCCGTGGAACCTTGCCCCATGCCAACATGGTGGCCCACCGGGAGTTGCTGCGGAAGAAAGGACTCTCCGCTGCCCTTATCCAGAACCGGTACCGCCTGTTTTGCAGTACGGAGCCGCCAGGACGGGAGAATCGCTCATGAGAGCCGACACCAAAACCTACAGCATCGACGTTCACCACGTCACCCGTGTCGAAGGCCACGGCAGCATTCGCATCAACACACGTGATGGGGTGGTGGAAGAGGTCAAACTTTGTATCGTCGAGGCCAACCGCTTCTTCGAGAGCTTCACCCGTGGCATGATGCCGGATGAGATTCCCTGGGTGGTGGGACGGATCTGCGGCATCTGTTGTGTCGGCCACCAATTGGCTGCCACCAAGGCGGTGGAAGATGCCCAGAAAATCGTCGTCTCCCCGCAGACGATCCAATTGCGCAAAATGCTCAATGAATCCCAGTTTTTGCAAAGCCATGTCCTGCATGTCTATTTTCTGGCCGTGCCCGATTTTGTCGGAGCCCCCAGCGTATTGCCCTTGATCAAAACCCACCCGGAGGTGGTGAAACGGGCGCTGCGCCTGAAAAAATTGGCCAATGACTATACGGCGGTCATCGGTGGCCGCACCATCCACCCCATGAGCAACACCCTGAAAGGGTGGCGCGTGCTGCCGGATCTGGATCAGGTCGAGCTGTTGCGGGATCGCCTGCTGGCGGCAGTGCCGGATCTTCTGGAGACCGTCGGCATCGTCAAAACCCTGAAAATTCCCCCCTATGAGCGGGAAACCGAGTTTGTCTCCCTGAAACATCCCGATGAATATGCCCTCTATGACGGAGAGGTGTTCAGCTCGGATACAAAGCGGGGGATACCTGTCTCCGACTACCGCTCGGCGACCAATGAATTCACGGTCACCCACTCCACCACCAAGTGGTCGCGCTGGCACCGGGAGGCCTACGCCGTCGGCGCCCTGGCGAGGGTGAACAACAGTTTCGAACAACTCCACCCGCAGGCACAAGAAGTCGCCGTTGAATTGGGGTTGAAGGTGCCCTGCTTCAACCCCTATATGAACAATGTCGCCCAGGTGGTGGAGATCGTCCACTGCGCCTACAACAGTCTGGCCATGATGGAAAATCTTCTCAATGGCCGCTTGTTGGACGAAGATATCCACCATACCCCCATTCCGGGGCGAGGCTTTGGCGCCGTCGAGGTGCCACGAGGGATTCTCTTCCACGAATACGCCTTCGATGCCGAGGGGCGTTGTTGTGATGCCAACGCCATCATCCCCACCAGCCAGAACATCAACAATATCGAACAGGATATGAAAGCCTTTGTCCCGCTCATGTTGCCGGAAATGTCCAAGGATCAGCTGACGCTGCACATGGAGATGCTTCTGCGCGCCTACGACCCTTGCATCTCTTGCTCGGTACACATGCTGGATATCGATTTTGTCGATTGAACGGGCATGCCAGAGTTGACCGTGGTGGGTATCGGGAGCCGGTATGGGCGCGATGATG
The DNA here is from genome assembly GCA_015231175.1 of Magnetococcales bacterium. Taxonomy (NCBI): domain Bacteria; kingdom Pseudomonadati; phylum Pseudomonadota; class Magnetococcia; order Magnetococcales; species Magnetococcales bacterium. The sequence goes on from JADGBZ010000026.1 coordinate 13,599, forward strand.
CGGTGGGGCTGCTGCTGGTGGAGACCCTGTCGGCGTCGGCCACCCGCCACGTCAGGACGCAAGTATGGGAAAATGCCGACGCCCTGACCCTGGTGCATGACCTGCTCGAACTGACCGGTCCGGTCCTTGTCGTCGATTGCGCCGATATGGGGTTGAAAGGTGGGGAGTGGCGCTTTCTGACCTGGCAGGAGGGGCGCTGTCGGTATCACCGCAGTTCGGTCTCCACCCATGGCCTGGGCATGGCCGAGGCCCTCGCCATGGCCAGGGATCTGGGTTTTACCCACCCGATCCATCTGTTTGGTGTGCAACCATTTGATCTTTCACCATTCCAAGGTTTGACAACCGAAATGCAGGGGTTTTTTTCGGCTGCGCTGCAAGCGTTGGAGGCGACGATTTGCCGACTTCTCGGAGTCGTGGACTCTGCCATCGCACCCATATGTCGGCGAGCAGGGAGGGAGTCATGTGTTTGGCCATCCCCATGAAAATCATCGCCATCGCTGAAGATGGCCAGACGGGAACAGTTGACCTGGATGGGGTGCGCTATGCGGTTGGGTTGATGTTGTTGGACAAGCCCGCCGTGGGGGATTACGTCATCGTACACGCCGGCTATGCCATCGAAAAACTGGACACGGCGGAGGCGGATGCCCGCTTGGCGCTGTTCGTTTCCCTGGCCGAGGTGTATGAACGGGAACTGGGTCAGGAGGTGGTCTGGGTGGCTCCGTCGCCGCCACGGGGCCATGGCGCATGAACTACATGGACGGTTTTCGCCGCCTGGAGGCTGCCGTTCACTTTCGTGCGCGCCTGGCCGGTCACGGTCGTGCGCTGGCCGGACAGGGACGCAAGGTCCATCTCATGGAGGTGTGCGGCAGCCACACCATGGCCATTGCCCGCTATGGCATCAGGGGTTTTCTTCCCGAGCAGGTGGCATTGGTCAGTGGCCCGGGTTGCCCGGTGTGCGTGACCGATCCTGGCTTGATCGACGTGGCCATCACCCTGGCCGGGCAGGGGGTGATCGTGGCCACCTTCGGGGATATGGTTCGGGTTCCCGGTTCCCATGCCACCCTGGCCAAAGCCCGGGCAGCGGGGGGACGCATCGAAATTTGTTACTCGCCGCTGCAAGCCCTGCAACTGGCGATTCACCATCCGGAAAGCGAAGTGGTCTTTCTGGCGGTGGGGTTTGAAACCACGATCGCGCCGATTGTGGCCATGCTGGATACGGCCATGCGCCAGGGCGTTGCCAATCTCTCCTTGTTGACGGCTTTCAAGCTTGTCCCGCCTGCCCTTGACGCCTTGCTGGCCGATCCTGACATCCGCATCGATGGTCTGCTCTGTCCAGCCCATGTCAGCGCCATCATCGGCGCCGATGCCTATCGCCCCTACGCCGAACGGCACGGGGTGGCCTGCGTGGTGGCCGGGTTTGAACCCCTGGACATCCTGTATGGCCTGGATGGTCTGGTCGAGCAACTGGTGACGAACAAACCGTGTGTGGACAATCAATACAGTCGCGTCGTCAAAGCCGAAGGCAACCGGCAGGCGCAACGACTCATGGCACACTATCTGGAGCCCGCTGCCGCCGCCTGGCGGGGTTTGGGGAGCATACCGGAAAGCGCCCTGGTGCTGCGGCGGCAGTTTGCCCGATACGACGCATTGCAACGCCACGGTTTGACTCTGCAACCGGGACGGCACAATCCACGCTGCCTGTGTGGAGAGGTTCTCAAGGGCAAGATACGTCCGAGGGAGTGCTCCCTTTTTGGCGTGGCATGTTTGCCGGAACAACCTTTGGGACCATGCATGGTCAGCTCCGAAGGGAGCTGCGCGGCTGAATACAAATACGAAGAGTGCTGAAGTGGTCACCATGAGCGAATCCATTCTGTTGGGGCATGGCGGGGGGGGTCGGTTGTCCCAACAACTGATTGCGCGGGAAATCCTGCCGCGTTTTGGCGATGGACCGCTGCGGACGTTGCCGGACGCCGCCGCACTGGAGTTATCCTCTTGCCAGATTCGTTTCTCCACCGACAGCTTCGTGGTGCAGCCCCTGGAGTTTCCCGGCGGCAACATCGGGGATCTGGCAGTACATGGCACGGTCAACGATCTGGCGGTGGCCGGCGCCGTGCCACGCTGGCTCTCCCTGGCCTTGATCCTGGAGGAGGGATTGCCCCTGGTCACCCTGCGCAGGGTGTTGGATGCCCTCCAGCGGGCCGCCCATCAGTGCGGGGTGGTTGTGGCCACCGGAGATACCAAGGTGGTCAGGCGTGGCCAGTGCGATGGCATGTACATCAACACCTCCGGCATCGGCGAGGCGTTGCCGGGTTTTTCCCTGGGCGTGGAGCATCTCGTCCCGGGCGACCGGATCCTGGTCAGTGGTACGTTGGGCGACCATGGTATGGCGGTGCTTTCGGCGCGTGAAGGTCTCCAGGTACACAACGGCCCGGTCAGCGACTCCCGGCCTCTCCATCGTCTGGTGCAAGCCGTGCAGACCTGGGCGCCGGAAATCCGCTTCATGCGCGATCCAACCCGGGGAGGGTTGGCTGCGGTCCTGAACGAAATGGTCATGGGACGGGAGGTGGGTTTGCATGTGCGCGAGAGTGCTCTACCCTATGCGCCCGGGACCAAAGCCATGGCGGAGGTGTTGGGTCTGGATCTGCTGCATGTGGCTTCCGAAGGGTGTCTGGTGCTGCTGTGCGCCGCCGGGGTGGCGGAAAAAATATTGGCGTGTTGGCACGCCTTGCCCGAGGGGGTGGGAGCCAAAGAGATTGGCTGGGTGACGCAGCGACGTGGCCGGGTGATACTGGAAACATCCATCGGAGGAGAACGGGTGGTCGATCTGCCCGGTGGAGAGCTTCTGCCAAGGATTTGCTGATGCACGAGTTGAGTCTGGCCACGGCCATGGTGGATCAGGTGCAGGAGATCATGGCGCGGGAGAAAGTGCGGAAGCTGGTTTCCATTACGGTGGCCATAGGGGCGTTGAGTGGAGTCGAACGTGAATCCTTCCGTTTTTGTTATCCCCTGGCGATTGAAGGCACCCCCCTGGATGGTGCGGAACTCCATGTAGAGGAAGTGCCGCTTCGGCTCCTTTGCCTGGATTGTGGTCAGGAGTCGCAACCGGAGGAAATTTATCTCCTGCATTGTGCAGTGTGTCGGTCGGGCCGGGTGGAGATTCTCTCCGGCCAGGATTTTGTGATTCGTTCCCTGGAGGTGCAGTGATGTGTCGGGATTGTGGTTGCGACGCCGGTCTTGAACAACTCTCACGCACGCATGGACGTTCTCACGACCGGGGCGAGTGCCATGATGGACACCACCATCACCATGAAGATGGGGAGCATGCCCACACGACACACCACCACCACCATCACCATGCGGATGGGGAGCATGCCCACACGACACACCACCATTCTCACGACCGGGGCGAGTGCCATGATGGACACCACCATCACCATGCGGATGGGGAGCATGCCCACACGACACACCACCATCACCTCGAAGATGATGAGCCTGTCCGTGTGGAAAGGTTGCACGAGGATCGAACCATCCATCTCGAAACCAGGGTTCTGGCCAAAAATGCGGCCATCGCCGCAGACAATCGCCAGTGGCTGGCGGAGCGCAACGTCAAGGCCATCAACCTGATTTCTTCTCCGGGTGCAGGGAAAACCCTCCTCCTGGAGCGCACCCTGGAGCGTTTGCGTGGCCGTATCCCGTGTGCGGTCATCGTCGGCGATCTCCAAACCGACAACGATGCGCGTCGCCTGCGGGGCAAAGGAGCACCCGTGCATCAGATCGAGACGGGTCACTCCTGTCACCTGGATGCCGGACAGGTAGGGCGAATGTTGGCCCACGCCGTACCAAAGGGGACACGTCTCCTGATTATTGAAAATGTTGGTAATCTGGTCTGTCCTGCCGCCTTCGATCTGGGCGAGGAGGTGAAAATTGCCCTCCTCTCCGTCACCGAAGGTGAAGACAAGCCGCTGAAATATCCGACACTCTTCTATCAAACCCCGGTGGTGCTGATCACCAAGGTGGATTTGGCGCCCCACCTTGTCTGGGACAGGGAGCGGTGCCGCAACAACATTTTGCAAGTTCGCCCCGATGCGCATATCCTGGAACTGAGTGCCACGCAGGGCACGGGGATGGAAGTCTGGATCCAATGGCTGGAACGAGCGGTCTACCAGAATGTCTGAAGCCGAAACGCAGTCGGTGCAGGGTCGCAACCCCTTCTTCGCCGGGGAAGCCGATCACATTTGTGAAGAAGGCATGCGCGCCACGGAGATGTCCGAGCGAAGTGCCTGGTTCATTCAAACCCGTTGGATCTCAGTGATTTTATGCTCCTTGGCAGCCATTGGGGCCACTCAGTTGCCCCTCGGGAGGATGGCTGGATGCACCATCGATTTTCGGTATTTTCTGGTCGTTTCCACACTGCTGGCTGGCAGTAACCTGATTTATCGGCGGCTGGCGAAAGCCATGGTGGCCGACCCGTCGGCCAAGAGGCCAATGTGCCGGTTTCTTGCCGTCCAGGTGGTGACGGATTTTATCAACCTGTCGATTCTCACCTACGGTTTGGGGGGTGTCGAGACGCCGGTCCTGATTCTCTTTCTGCCGCACATCATCCTTGTGACCCTGTTTTTTTCGCGATTTTACAGCTTCATCATGACGTGGGTGGGAACTTTGTTTGCCACTCTGCCCATGTTGTTGGAATATCAGGGAATCATTCCGACGCTCTCCATTTTCGACACGGCACGGAAGGTGGCCCGTATCAGCTCCAATCCGGTGATCACGGCGGGATACACCCTGGGTATCGCGGCAGCCTATCTTGTTTGTTGGTATCTGGTCAGCACCATCACCGCAAGCCTGCGCCTGCGCGAACAGGAGTTGGAACAGGCGTATGCGCGTCTGCAACTTCTTGCGCAGGAAAAATCCCAGGTCACCTTGCGGGCAACCCATGAACTGAAGGCGCCCTTTGCTGCCATCAAAAGTTATGTCTACACCTTGCGGGATGGCTATTGCGGCGCCTTGCCGGAAAAAGCGCAAGCGGTGGTGGTGCGGATCGGCGAGCGGTGCGATCTGCTCATGGAAAAAATTTCCGATATCATCCACCTGAGCAACCTGCGCACGGCTACACCCGCAAGCTCACCCCTGGCTGAGGTCGATCTCGGAGCTGTCGTGGGCAAGGAGGTGGAAGAGACACGGCTGATTGGACAGGTGCGGAGCATCACGGTTCAGCTTCAGGCGGGAGAGGTGAACCATCCCATCATGGCGGCGCAGGAGCATCTGCACACTCTGGTCTCCAATCTGTTGCGCAATGCGGTCAACTATTCCAAGCCTGGTGGTGTGGTCGAGGTTGCCCTTGACCTTCGGGAACGGCATATCGTCCTGCATATCCAGGATCATGGCATCGGCATTCCCACTGAACATCTCGACAAGATTTTCGATGAACACTTCCGATCCAACAACGCCGTTCGCCACAACCCCAACAGCAGCGGCATGGGGCTGGCGTTGGTCAAGGAGATCGTCCGGTTGCACGGGGGCGATATTCAGGTATCCAGCCAACTTGGCGAGGGTTCACGCTTCAGCGTCACCTTCCCACGTTTGCAGCATCAACCCAAGACGGGAGACGAACATGGCTAAGATTCTTGTGATCGATGACGATCAGGATATCATCGACACCCTGACCATGATTCTGGAGAGCCAGGGTTACACGGTGGCGACCAAGGGGGATATGGAGAACCTGATCGACGAGGTCAGGGCTATTCATCCCGACCTGATCCTCCTGGATATCATGATGCCAGAGGATTCTCAGGCTGGATTCAAGGCGGCGCGAACCCTGCACAAGGATAAAAACGTCGGAAAAATTCCTGTCCTGATCCTTTCCGCTGTCAACCAAAGGAGCAATCTCTCGTTTGGTTTTTCCGAAAGCGACATCGGGTCGGACTTTCTGCCCGTCGAGGCCTTCATCGAAAAACCTGTTGAACCAAAGATTCTGCTCCATAAAATCGAGCAGTTGCTGGGCTCGCACTAGCCTCTCGGGAGCAGCGGTCATGCGGCGCCGTGCGGAAACGGAGCATCTGCGGGAGCGTGCCCCCTGGTGTGGGTGTGAGCGGGTCATGCCCGAAGGCTGTTGACATAACTGGTCAGGGCACTGAGGCATTGAGCGAAGGTCTCGATGCTCTGGGTGTTTTTGGCCATACCGATGCACCCTTCCAGGGCGGCAACCAGAAACAACCCCACGGCCTCGGGGTCGATGTCGCGGCGCACTTCGCCCAGCGCCTGGGCCTGGCGCAAACCCGTGGCCAACTCTCCGCGCCACCAGGAGAAAACCCGATCCACCCGCAGACGAAACCCTTCGTCAACGGATGACATCTCCTGGGCTAGGTTGTTCAAGGGGCATCCGAGCAGGGCGAGGGTTTCGCCCCGCTCGGCCATGGCCCTCTTCATGTTCAGAAGCAGTCCGTCTATAAAAGGAAGCCGCTCCCCTTTCCGGCTGAAAAACCCCTCTTCCAGACGCGACCGCAATACTTCATCCACCACGGCATATCCCAACTCCTGTTTGCTCTTGAAGTAGTGATACATGGCCCCCTTGGTCATTCCCGCACGGGCCAGAATGTTGTTGAGGCTTGCGGCATTATAGCCGTGTCGGTGCATCTCCTCGAAGGCCGCCATCAGCAGGCGTTGTCTGGTTTCATCGGGGTTGCGGGTCATGCCGTATCACAACGCTCCATGGATTGATCAGCATGCGGTCACATCGACCTTGAAGGTGTTGAAAACGATATCTGCCGCAACGTTGTTGGCGCCATGCAGAATGGCGTCCAGAATGTCTCTGTCCGACCATCCCTGTTGCCTTGCTGCTTCCAGATCATGGGCAGTCACGGCCAGTGGCTCAGCCACCGCTTTCAGCACCAGTTGCAACAAGCCAATCTCCTCCTTGGCCAGCGGCGCCAGGGCAGGATCCCGCCGGGCGGCGTCAATGGCTCCCGGGGAGATGCCGGACTTTTGCAGGATAGCGATGTTCAGGCCGATACAGAAGGGGGCTTGCATGCGCTCCGATACCAAAAGCCGGATGAAGGCGAGCAGTCCCATGCTCAGGCGGGGATGGTGCAGATAGTACTGCATTCCTGCCCAACGCTGTTCAAGAATCTCTGGACTGAGAGCAAAAAGCTTCATGCCCTCAGGAACTTTTCCGAAAAGGTCGCTGATGGCGTTCATGACGGCTTCGACACGGACTTCCTCACCTGCGGGGGGTTGGGGAGAAATCAACATGGTTCACGCCTCCGATGTGGGTGTTGCGATGATTGGCAGGGGAGAACCTTCACGACACGAGAGCTATGAAGGAGCAATACCAACCGGTTTGTATATGCCAATTTAAACCAACCGGTTGGTTTGGTGCAAGCGCAATATCGGCATCGCCCGAAAAAAAAATGTTCCAAATGGGAACGGATCGCGGTTTACTTGCAGAAAAACAAAGGGATGGCATGGCGATGGCGATGGCCTATCTTTTTGGATCGGCAATGCGTAGAATCAGATCCCTGGAATGCTTCAGGATCATACGGGATGCCTCATGAATCTGGTCGCACCAATCGCTCGCCCGCCCATGCCAAGTCAGGCAGCCCAAAGGGAAGAAGTGGAATGCCGCTCTATTTGGTGACCGGAGGCGCCGGTTTCATAGGGTCTCACTTGGTGGAGCGTTTGTTGCGCCAGGGAGACCAGGTTCGCGTGTTGGATGATCTCTCCACCGGATCCCTGGCGAATGTTCCCCCCGGAGTGGAGTTCATACAGGGTGATGTGGCGTGCGCCAAGCCGGTCAGGGAGGCGATGTGGGGTGTTGTCGGGTGTTTCCACCTGGCAGCGGTCGCCTCGGTCGAGCAATCCAACCGGGAGTGGGTCGCCGTGCATCGCGTGAACCAGACCGGGACGATACAGGTGTTTTCCGCCGTCCGGGATCTCTCACCCGATGCCCCCATACCTGTGGTGTATGCCTCCTCGGCGGCGGTTTATGGCGACAACCCGGTGATGCCGTTGACCGAGGCCATGTGCCCGACACCGATGACGGCCTATGGAGCCGACAAGCTGGGGTGCGAACTCCATGCCCGCGCCGCAGGCCTGGTCCATAAAATTCCCAGTATGGGGCTGCGTTTTTTCAATGTTTATGGTCCACGCCAGGATCTTTATTCTCCCTACTCTGGAGTGATCTCCATGTTCATGGAGCGGGCGCAACGTGGAGAGAATCTGAAGATCTTTGGGGATGGGCACCAGGTACGCGATTTTGTTTTTGTGCAGGATGTGGTGGAGATGATGATCCGGGCCATGGCACGGGCGCATATGGGTGGAGTGGTTCTCAACGTGTGTACCGGGCGGGCTACATCCATTTTGGAGTTGGCCGGCCTGGTGAACCGTCTCTGCGGGAATCCGCTCCCCGTGGTGCATCATCCGGCCCGCCCGGGGGATATACGGTTATCCATGGGGGATCCAGTCCAGGGAGAAAAAATTCTGGGTTTGCGGGCAGGAGTATCCCTGGAAGATGGGCTGCAAATCCTGCTTGACTGGCGGAAAAAGGAGCCGCAAACCCGTTTGACCTGCCCAGGGTGAGTCAGATGCAGAAGGTCAAGGTGTTCATTCAGGCCCGCATGTCCTCCCGGAGATTTCCGGGCAAGGTGCTGGCGCCTTTTCGCGGACGGCCCTTGATCATGAGCGTGGTTGATGCGGTGGCCCGGGTCGTGGCGAGGGATGACATCGTCGTGGTCACCAGTATCGAGGCCTCCGATGACCCTTTGGCCCTGTTTCTGGCAACTCGCCAGGTCAAGGTTTTCCGGGGTGAATTAGACCGGGTGTTCAGCCGTTTTTGCGCGGCCATCCAGGACCACCCGTGTGACTGGGTCGTGCGCATCTGTGGAGACAGCCCGCTGTTGGATCCGGAAATTCTGGCTCTGGTCTTGAATCGTGTCGACTCTCCAGCGGATGTGGTGACCACCTTGGCTCCGCGAACAGTTCCCAGGGGGCATGCCGTCGAAATGGTGCGCGCCGGGTTGTTTCAAACCCTGGACGCGCATCTTTTGACGCCCCATGAGCAGGAACACGTTACGCCCGTGTTTTACCGGGAGTCTGGCCGGTTTCGGCTGGAAAACGTCCTCCATCCGGGGGGGGATCTCTCCGGTCTGAGTTATGTCGTGGATACCGTGGAGGATTTGCACAAATTGGAGAGAGAACATGCAGGATGATACACCGCACCGCGTGGGAGCCGCTGTCGTGGGGCTGGGTGTGGGAGAACAACATGCCCTGGCCTGCCTGCGTCACCCGGCTTGCCAGTTGCGCTGGGTTTACGATTTGCTGCCGAAAAAAGCCCACGGGTTTGTGGAGAGGCACGGGGTCGGGCGGGTTGCAACCAGCTACGAGGAGATTCTGGCCGATCCAGAGGTGCAACTGGTCTGTCTTGCCAGTTTTGATGACATGCATTTCCAGCAGACCGTAGCGGCGCTCCAGGCTGGCAAGCACGTGTTTGTCGAAAAGCCTTTGTGCCGGAGTCGAACAGAACTGGCGGTCATCCATGCCCTTTGGCGGGGTGGGCAGGGGAAGTTGCATCTGTCATCCAACCTTGTGTTGCGTGCCGCCCCGCTCTATGATTGGCTCCGCCGTGCCATCCATGCGGGTCTGCTTGGGACGGTCTATGCCATTGACGGCGATTATCTCTACGGGCGTATCCACAAGATTACCGAGGGATGGCGCAAGGATCTTGCGGATTATTCGGTCATGATGGGCGGCGGCATCCACCTTGTCGATCTGATGCTCTGGATTTCAGGGCAGAGGCCGAGCCACGTCCACACGGTCGGCAACAAGGTTTGCACGCACGATGTTGCCGCATTCCGCTACAACGACTTCATGGCTGCGACCTTCACGTTTGCCTCCGGCCTGGTGGGTCGCATCACGGCCAACTTTGGGTGCGTCCACCGCCATCACCATGTGTTGCGGGTGTTTGGTGATCGCGGGACTTTCGTCTATGACGATCAGGGTCCACGTCTCCACACCAGCCGCGATCCGGCCCTGCTGGCGGCCCCGTTGGCGCTGGATCCGCTCCCGTCCCATAAAGGGGTTCTCATCCCGGATTTTGTGGAGGGTTTGGTGACGGGCCGGGATGCAACCCCGTCGGTCTTGCACGAGTTTGACCTGATCAGCGCTTGTTCCGCAGCCGACGACGCGCTCGCGGCGGGTCGGGCCGTGGCGATTGACTATATGGAACCGATGCCATGACATCCAGACGTGATATTCCCTTCGGTCGCCCGGACATCGACGATGCCGACCGGCAGGCCGTTCTGGAGGTGCTCCAGCAGCATGTTCTGACCCATGGTCCCCAGTGCAAGGCGTTCGAGGTCGAGTTTGCGGCGTTTGTGGGCGCCCCTGCGGCAGTGACGGTCAGCTCCTGCATGGCGGCTTTGCATCTGTCCCACATGCATCTGGGCATCGGTCCCGGAGATGAGGTCATTGTGCCGGCCCAGACCCATGTGGCCACGGTGCATGCGGTGGAGCTCACCGGGGCAAAACCCGTTTTTGTCGATTGTGAGATCCATACCGGCAACGTGGATCTTGCGCTGGTCGAAAAGGCCATCTCACCCCGCACCAGGGCCGTGACCGTCGTGCATTTTGCCGGCATCCCCGCCAACATGGCGCGGTTGAGGGCCCTTGCCGATGCGCATCGACTCAAGGTCATCGAGGATTGCGCCCTGGCCGTTGGCGCCCGCTTCCAGGGTCGCCATGTGGGACTCTGGGGCAAGTCGGGTTGTTTTTCCTTCTATCCGGTCAAACATATGACGACCGGCGAAGGAGGCATGTTGATCTCATGCCACACCGATGAGCTTCAGGAGATGGCCAACTTTCGGGCCTTCAACGTGGACCGCAGCGCCAATCGGCCCCAGGCCCCGGGGGTTTACGACGTGGCCGGGGTGGGTCTGAATTATCGCATGAGCGAGATGGCCGCTGCGTTGGGGCGCTCGCAGCTGCGGAAAATGCCCCGTTTCCTTGCCGCACGCGCTGCCAATTTCCATACCTTGCAATCGCGTCTGCGGGATATACCGGGTTTGCAGTGGCTCGATGCCGATGGCGAGGAGGCGCAAAGCAGTCACTATTGTCTGGTGGCCATGTTGCCTGGAAAAATGGGTGACAAACGCTCTGAAGTTGTGGAAAGATTGAAAGAGTTTGGTGTTGGAGTCAGCGTGTACTACCCGCAGCCGACGCCACGCATGAGTTATTACCGGAACCGTTATGGGTACGATGCCAGGAACTTTCCTCATGCCGAAATCATCAGTGATCGTTCCATCGCCCTGCCCGTTGGCCCCCATCTCGATGCAACCGACATGCATTATATGGGCGACCGATTGGCACAACTGGCAGGAGAGATGACATGATCGACCTGGTTGGACGACGGATTGTCCTCATCGGCGGGGCCGGATTTATCGGCCACAATCTGGCCCTGAGACTCAAGAAGCTGGGCGCGGAAGTCTCCATCATCGACAGTCTTCAGGTCAACAATCTCCTCGCCTTTTCCTGTAGCAGCAATGAACTTCCCAACCGTGACCTTTACCTGACCATTCTCAACGAGCGACTCAGCCTGTTGCGCAAGGCCAACGTGCCCCTGTTGATCCAGGATGCCCGTGATTACCATGCCCTGTCCCGCTTGATTACCCAATTGAACCCGCAGGTGATCATCCACATGGCTGCGGTTTCTCACGCCAACCGCTCCAACAAGGATCCCTACAGCACGTTCGATCACTCCCTGCGCACCCTGGAAAATGCCCTGGATTGCCATCGGGATGTGGTTGAACACTTCATCTACTTCTCCTCCAGCATGGTCTATGGCCATTTCAAGGCGGATCAGGTCACCGAGGATACCCACTGCGAGCCCCTGGGTATCTATGGGGCCTTGAAATTTGCCGGGGAGAAGCTGGTTATTGCCTACAGCCAAACCTTTGGATTGCCTTACACGATTATTCGGCCTTCGGCACTGTACGGTCAGAGGTGCGTGAGTCGGCGAGTGGGTCAGATATTTATTGAAAACGCCTTGTCCGGCACCGAGGTGATTATCTCGGGAGACGGGTCAGACTATCTTGATTTCACTTATATAGATGACCTGATCGAAGGTGTCGTCAAGGTCATCCAGAATAAAAATTCCCGTAGAGAAATTTTCAACCTTACTTTTGGTGGTGCCCGGTCTTTGGCTGATATGGCCGCTATTCTCAGGGTCCATTTCCCAGAGGTAAAAATCACCTACGTCCCCAAAGATAAATTAACGCCGGACCGGGGTACGCTTTCGGTTGAGAAGGCCAAGAATCTTATTGGTTACGTGCCTGGTTTTCCTTTGGAAGAGGCGTTTCCGGTTTACATTAAATGGTACAGGGATATCTTCGCCCAAACAGACCCAAAGGGGGAGAGGCTAGGGTTTGTTGTTTGATGTGTGGCGCCATGGCCGATTCCAAGGAACGGACGAGTTAAACAGAATGCGCATTGTATATTTTGGCAAAGGGGAGAGAGGGGCCGGATGTCTGGAACGTCTCTATCAGACGGGTCGTGAATTACAGTGCGTGATCGTTCACCCAGGATATTCCGCCTCAGCGATTGACCCTGTGGCAAATGTTGCACGCAGGATGGGAACGCCGGTTCTGGATCCGGTCGAGCCAAACACCGAAACTGTTGCAACCACCTTGGCCAAGATGCGACCGGATTTGTTCGTCCTGGGGGGGTACGGGAAAATATTGAAGCAAAATTTGCTTGATATTCCTCGCAAGATGACGATCAATCTGCATGGGGGAAAGTTGCCCGAGTATCGTGGTTCGTCACCCATGAATTGGGCGCTGATTCGTGGGGATCCCCGTTTTTCCATATCTATAATCAAGGTGGATGCTGGGATCGATACAGGGGACATTCTGGCAGAGAAGGCGTTTTCCATAGGTCCAGACGATACCATCCATGATTTGCACCGCATTGCAAACAGTCATTTTCCTGAAATGCTGATCGATGTTATCTCGTCCATTGACAATAACACCATCACCTGCAAAAAGCAGGATCAGGCAAGAGCATCTTACTATCCGATGAGATTTCCGGATGATGGCGGCATTGTCTGGGATATGTTGACAGCACGTGAAATCCATAACCGCATTCGAGCCCTGACAGAACCTTACCCGTGTGCCTATGCTCTGTTTGGGGATTTAACCATCAAACTGATTGCATCCAAAATGCCGGATGTTCCCTATTATGGGGAACCTGGTCGAGTTTATCAGGTAACAGACAAGGGCCTTTTGGTGTGTGCCTCGGACCGGTGTTTGTGGATTTCACGATTCGCGGCAGTGAACAAGGATGGCGGGTCGGCACAGGTTGCGATCAAAAGATATGATCGCTTTGTTACCATGCGGCAATCGCTGTTGAAAAAATAAAGAAGACACCTTTTAAATTTTTAGATGAGTCCCCTGCAAAAAGTCCCCGGCTAGGATGTAAACATAGCAAAATCAACAGGTTATGTAGTTGCTCAGCAATTAGTCAAATGCAATAAAATCAAGTAGTTGCGCGTGGCGGAAGTGCCCTTTCGGGACTTTTTGCAGGGGACTCTTAGATAGCTGCTTAACTTTGGGGTGTGTCATGGAACTTCGAGACGAAGGCTTAATCCGGAACGCTGTATATGACCCTCAGATAGACATGTCCCCTTACGCAAAAATTGATCCAGAAAGATATGAAAATGCAAAGGAAATTTTTAAAGCGATCATTTTGCGATTGCAACAGATTACGGACCCGGACAAAATATAACGTTTAGTAGATGTTGGGTGCGCCAACGGGGAGTTTCTTTATCAATTAAAAAAAGTCGTTTCTTCGGTGGGAGTTGGTTGGTGTTGAAAAGACAAGGGAGTTTATTGCGACTGCGCAGTCTCATCCCGGATTGCATGGCGCCAGGTTTGAGAATGTAGATATGTTTGACTTTAGCGGGCAATATGACTTCGTCTGTTGTTTGGGTACGTTGACGATTTTTGAGGATCCAGAAAAACCTCTCAGGAAACTGTTGGATTTATGTCAGGAAGGAGGGTGAATTTTTGTTGATGGCCAGCTAAATGAGATGGAAGTTGATGTTCGGTGTCTATAGGGATAGATCTATGAATGCTGAGAATAACGAATGGAACAGAGCTTTTAATATATTCGCGCAGAGCGCATTGCTAAATTTTTTGAATAGGCAATGTGTGTCTGTGAAATTTGAGAATATTCCTATGAATGTTGTTATTCCGAAAGATCCTGGTAAGCCACATGCATCGTGCTGGACATTTAAAGATGAATATGGTGTTAATCATATTACGAGCGGGATGCGATTGCTGTTGGATAATACACTTATGACAATTTTGAAATAAAGATTTTGAAAAAGGAAATTTGGTTTAGGAGATATAAGGGTTCTTACCCAAAAAATCAGGTAGAGGTTGGGGTGTTTTATACAGGAAGATGGGAGGTTGATCGGTCGTGCAATTATTTGGCAAATGCTTGGACGAACAAGTTGCGGTTGTGGCTGAAATTGGCGTCAACCACGAGGGAAGTGTCGGTGCTGCGTTCGATCTGCTCCGGTTGGCAGCTGGGAGCGGTGTAGATGCCGTCAAATTTCAGACCTATACTGCAAGCCGTTTTATCTCTTCATCTGACCCGGAACGCCTCAAGAGGGTTGAAAGGTTTTGCCTTGAGTCAGAGGCATTACGCGCCTTGGCGGAGGAGGCCACAACGTTGGGGGTCACTTTTTTTTCCACCCCGGTTACGGAAGATGTGGTTCCATACCTGGATGCGATCTCTCCTGTTTTCAAGATTGCCAGTGGTGATTTAACTTTTGAACCGACCATCCGGGCTGTGGCACGAACCGGAAAGCCGACACTGCTTTCAACCGGAGCCGGTGACGAAACAGAAATTGCCCAGGCTATTGACTGGTTTGCTGCTGAGGTTGGCACGGCAAATGTGCGTGATCGACTGGTATTGATGCACTGTGTCTCATCCTATCCGGCCCCTCCGGAACAGGCAAACCTGCTCAGCATACCTTTTCTCAGGGAAAGATTCGGGCTTCGGGTTGGTTATTCCAACCACGTTTTGGGTTCCCAGGCTTGTGAGACAGCCGTTGCCCTGGGTGCATGCGTGGTGGAGGCCCACTTTACAGACTCCAAGACGGGCCGGGTGTTCCGTGATCACGCTCTCTCCCTGGAACCATCCGAGATGGCCGCATTGACCCGTGCGATTCCAACCATTCGTGCTACCCTGGGGGAACGTGGCAGACGACCACAACCCTGCGAGGTTGACATACGTAGCTCGATTCGCAAGGGTATTGTGGCTGCGGTCAGACTGCAAGAGGGAGCGACTTTGCAACGCAGTGATTTGATGTTTGCGCGCCCAGCCACAGGGTTTCCTTCTGCGGCTATGGCCTCTTTGGTTGGACGTCGGTTGCTTCGGGATCTAGAGCCCGGAGAGGCCATTCTGCCCATGCATTTGGATGTTTAGGTCAAGCATGATATGTGCGGTATAGCTGGATATATCGGGGACCGGCCCCTGGCAGAGGCTCGGGAACGGGAGGCGTTGCGCCTTATGCATCGCCGGGGGCCTGACCACCAAGAGGTCGAGCGGCACGCTTCCCACGGTCGGCATGCTGTTTTTCTGCATTCGCGACTCAAAATCATTGATCTTGATCGCCGTGCCAACCAGCCTTTTCATTGTGGAGAAAAAAGTTTCATATTCAATGGTGAACTCTACAACTATCTGGAACTGGCATCCACTCTGACCGCCCAAGGCCTGACCCTGCGCACCCGTTCGGATACCGAGGTATTCCTCCTGTGGCTGGATCGCTACGGTATGGAAGGTCTTGACCAGTGTGAGGGGATGTGGGCATTTGGCCTGTTTGATGAGCGGGATGGGTCGTTGGTCCTGTGTCGTGATCGGTTTGGGGAAAAGCCCTTATATTACTATAAGGACGATTCCGGCTTTTATTTCGGGTCCGAGATCAAGTTTATTTTTGCGTTGATGGGGCGCAAGCTGCCTGTAAATGATGATCATATTGACAGGTTCCTGGTCAATGGATACAAGGCGCTGTACAAGAGTGGCATGCAATTTTTCCAGGGACTGGAAGCGGTTCCGGCTGGCGCGTGGCTCCGTTTGGATCGTTCGGGACAACTTCAAGAGTGCAAACGCTATTGGAACCCCGCCTACGATCAGGAACGAGAGATGACCTTCGATCAGGCTGCCCTGTCTGTGCGTGAAGCCATGATCGATGCCATGAAAATTCGCTTGCGATCGGATGTGCCGCTGGCATTCTGCATGAGTGGTGGTGTCGACTCCAATACCTTGATCAGCATAGCCAAACGTACTTTTGACTATGATGTGCATGGTTTTACCATTGTCAATTCCGATGAACGCTATGCCGAGATCGATCTGGTGGAACATGCCGTCGCGGAGTTGGGTATTCGACACACGGCCATTCCAGTGCAGACAACAGATTTTATCGATAACTTCAGGAGCCTGGTTCGTTATCACGATGCGCCGGTTCTGACAGTCACCTATTATGCCCAATGGCTTTTGGAGCGCAGTATTGCCGAAGCAGGATATAAAATTTCCATCAGTGGTACGGGAGCGGATGAGCTTTTCTCTGGTTATTACGATCATCATGGGTTCTATCTGCACGACATCCAAAATGATGCGCCATTGTTTGAAACATCTTTGGCAAACTGGCAGACACATATCAAGCCCATTGTGCGCAATCCATACCTGCAAGATCCACAACGTTTTGTGCAAAACCCCGCTTTTCGGGACCATATTTTTTTGGATGCGCAAAAGTTTGCAGAATATTTATGCAACCCATGGAGTGAACCATTCCATGAAAATGCCTACGCAACATCATCTTTGTTGCGGCTGCGGATGTTGAATGAACTGTTTCACGAGTCGGTTCCGGTTATTCTTCACGAAGATGATTTGAACGCCATGTATTTTTCAATCGAGAATCGTTCACCGTTTCTTGATCGGAAGCTGTTTGAAACAGCGCTTGAAATTCCCATCAGGCACATGATTCGCAACGGTTCGGCCAAGGCTGTGCTGCGGGAATCCATGCGCGGCATCGTACCTGACAGGATTTTGGATAGTCGCAGAAAAGTTGGATTCAACGCGCCGTTGTTTTCTTTTTTGGATAGAAAAGATCCTGCAACCCGACGTTGGTTGTTGAGCGATAGTGAAATATTCAACCATGTCAAGAGAGATCGCATCGAGAAATTCCTTGACCGCGATCAATTGCCTAACA
The DNA here is from genome assembly GCA_015231175.1 of Magnetococcales bacterium. Lineage (NCBI taxonomy): Bacteria > Pseudomonadati > Pseudomonadota > Magnetococcia > Magnetococcales > Magnetococcales bacterium. The sequence goes on from JADGBZ010000026.1 coordinate 30,862, forward strand.
GCGAGAGCAAGTTTTTGTTTTACTTTATCAGTGTAAAAATGTTTCTGGAAGAGGTTGCATGATGCGCTGGTGCCAACGATGTGTGCTCCCCGACACGCGACCCAACCTGGTCATAGGCGCCGATGGGGTTTGCAACGCCTGTAAAAATCACGGCACCAAGAAGGTGATTGATTGGGAAGCGCGTGAGCGTTTGTGGCAACAGGTGGTGGCAAACGCCAAACACCGCAGTACAGGTTACGATTGTCTGATTCCGGTCAGTGGCGGCAAAGACAGCACATGGCAAGTTGTCAAGTGCTTGGAATACGGACTGAATCCTCTTGCATTCACCTGGAAGACACCAGCCAGGACAGCATTGGGCAGACGCAATCTGGAGAACCTTGTTTCCCTCGGCGTCGATCACATGGACTATCAGGTCAACCCCAAGGTAGAGAAGCGATTTCTGCGTGAGAGCCTTGCACGCTATGGTTCCACGGCCATTCCCATGCATATGGCCATTTTCAACATGCCTCTGACCTTGGCGGTTCGTTATGCCATTCCTCTGATCGTTTGGGGAGAAAATTCCGCTTTTGAATACGGTGGCAGCGAGGAAGAAAGCACCGGTTTCAAATTGGATCGTGCATGGATGCAAAAGTTTGGCGTCACCCACGGAACCACGGCTCAGGATTGGGTCCAATTCGGTTTCGACAGAAAAGCCATGCTCCCCTATTTTGGACCTGCACCTGAAGAGTTGGCAGCCCGGGATGTGTTGGCTGTTTTTCTGGGGTATTATTTTCCCTGGGATGTTGAAATCAGTTTAAAAACGGCTTGTGAACATGGTTTCCAGGTGCGCGTCGATGGACCAAAAACAGGGTATTACAATTATGCCGACATCGACGATGATTTCATTTCCATTCACCATTTTTTAAAGTGGTACAAATTTGGTTTTACGCGCTTATTCGATAATCTTTCCCTTGAAATTCGCCATGGTCGCATGACCCGGGAGCGTGCTATCGATATCATCAAGCAGCAAGGTGCAGAACCTCCCCATGACGATATCGCCCTTTTTTGTGCCTTTGTGGGGATGACGCAAGATCAATTTTTTCAGGTGATTGAGCCCTTCCGCAACTTGGCCATTTGGCATGTTGACCAGGGTGTCTGGAAGATTCGTGACTTTCTTATGGAAGATTGGAACTGGAAGTGAAATTTATCCCTACAGATCCACCCAGACGTTTCAAGGCGACCGGAGCCGGCCTGACCATCGAGTTGTCTGATTGCGGACGGATGGCTCTGGAGCCGAATGAACAAGTAACCTTTGTTGCCAACAATGGCGGAGAATATGATGTGGCCCGCAAATCCTGGGGCTATTATGCCACGCCATCCACCAATGGGCGGCTGGCGCGATTTGGTTTCAAAACGGCACTGGTGTTGAATGCCAAGGGCCAACTCTTCGTCATGTTGGTGGAGCAGGGCGGCGAGGAAGATTTCAATGACTACATCAGGGAAGACCGTCAGAGGGTCTTGTGCTGGTTGGATGATGACCGGGAGATTGAACAATTGAAAAATTTATTTGGTGAAGAGCATGGGCAACCCGCAAAATGAACGACCCTGGATGGCAGACCATCTCTGCCCCATGTGCCGTGGTCGGGAATTACAGCACAAGTTTACCTATGATGCACCATCGCCTGGGGAGATCGTCTTTGATTTCATGCGTGGTGTTCCTTATCGGCGCGAGTTGAAATCCTGCCGATGGTGTCGTCATGTGGTGGAGTGGATCGAACAGGACCAGTCGGCTCTGTACTCAGGCGGCGATTATGTCACGGCCACCTATGGAGACAAGGAGGGGCTGAAGCGCGCCTTTGACAAAATTGTTGCCCTTCCCCCGGAAAAATCAGACAACACCGGTCGGGTCAGGTATGTTCTTGAATTCATGAGACGCCGCTTGGCGTCTTCTCAGGGAAACACGATGCAGCCCAAAATACTGGACGTGGGTTCAGGGTTGGGAGTCTTCCTGCATGCCATGAAAAAAGCCGGGTGGCGGTGCCGTGCTGTGGATATGGACCAACGGCAGGTGGATCACCTGAATCAGGTCGTTGGCGTCCACGCCATTCTGGGAGATGCAGTACTGGCTCAGGGGTTGGGTCAGTTCAATCTTGTTTCCTTCAACAAAGTTTTGGAGCATGTTGCCAACCCTGTTGAATTGTTGTCGGGGGTAGCGTGTTTGCTCGAAACGGACGGAGTGGTTTATGTTGAGTTGCCGGATGCAGAGGGGGCTGAAAAGGAAGGGTTTCATAGAGAGGAGTTTTTCCTTGGGCATATACATGTGTTCAGTTTCGCGTCATTTTCCCATTTGGCAATGCGCGCAGGGTACCGGATGATATCGCTGGAGCGTTTGCGGGAACCAAGTGGCAAGTATACTTTGCGTGGTTTTATGGCTATAAGTGCATAGTTATTGCTCGGTTTGGGGATTGGATATGGATACGTCAGATTTGTTATCTAAAACAGAGTTTGTGTCAAGGCGGTTTTTTGAGGATGTTCAAATTGCTCGATTTGGAGATCGGTATGTCAAGTACAGGTCTGACTTTAAAAAGGCGATGAATCTGGAGTTTGTTACAGACTTCCCTTTATATATTATGTTGGAGCAAACTTTCAAGTGTAATCTTGGATGCGTAGGGTGCATCCAAGGAAACAAAAATGATAGAGAGAAATATGCGACCGAAACGATGTCAGATTTGTTGTTTGATAAAATCATAGACGAATCTGGTTGCCATAATCTTTGTTCAATTGCAATGCACTCTACAGACGAACCTTTATTGGTCAATAGACTATCAAAAAGGATTGAATTGGCTCGCCAGGCGGGAGTTATGGATATTATTTTGACTACCAACGGCAATCTGTTGACCAGAAATAAGTCTGAGGATATTCTGAATGCTGGCGTGACGCACATTTTATTCAGCTTGGATGCATATACAGTTGATACCTACAACAAAGTGAGACCCGGAGGTGATTTTGATAAGGTGTTGAATGCAATAAAATATATTCGTGAAATCAGAGGAAACAAGGCGATTCCGTTGCTGAGAGCCTCTTTTGTGGAGAGCTCACTCAATAAGCATGAAAAAAAAGGGTTTGTTGATTTTTTTAGAGATATTGTTGATTTTGTGGAGATCCAAGCTTTTAGTGCGTATGGAAACGACTCAAAGACCCTTGCTCCAGAGGACTCCCTCTTCCTGGATCCGAATGAATACTCATGTTCTATGCCTTTTACTCGCGTCATTATACGAGGAAACGGGGATGTGTTGCCATGTTGCAGTTTTTATAGTTACGATATCGTTCTCGGAAATATCAATACAGAAAGCATAAAAAATATTTGGAGAGGCGACAAGATGAATTCTCTTCGAGCGGACTGCAAAAATCGTTCATATAGCGACCCGACATGCCGGTTGTGCATATCAAGCACGGTTGATTTGACAGGGTGATTTTGATTTAACGTAAAAATGTGGTTATTAGAATTTTTAAAAAAGGCTTGATAATGAATCAAGATGGTCCAGCTAAAGATGTTCAGTCTGCATCAATAATGATCCGTGCTGGAAACGTGAGAGAACCGGATCAATCACATGGAATGCATCGTATTTTTGTTGAAATTGGACCATGTGATCCTTCCTGTCGTTATAAAGGTGCTCCGTCTGAATATCTTTCCGGAATGAATTACAAGGAAACTAACCAGTTTGTTGACTCGATGAGTCGTATGTTCGTAAACAGCCAGACACTGTCTCGTTTTTCTATTTATGATCGAGCATCCATGTGGCAGTTTGTCCCGTCCTATATTTGGCCTGAAGTGTTTTTAGCTATTGAACTCATAAAAATTGTTAAGCCTGTTATTAAAAAGATGCAACCCGGCTTGATTTTTGTTGAACCCCCTGCTGACGATGGTGCACCCATCTGGGTGGGCGCCATGCAGGGGATTGCCGACTCTTTAGAGATTCCCATGCGCGTGATCGGCCAAAATTTTCAATTGCAAAATCGTTTCTATAATAGACCTGACCTGGTTGAGTGGGGAAGATTTTTTTTCAAGGTGGGAATAAAGCTGTTGATGAGAGTGATCATCAGCCTGGTGTCTCCAAAAGCACCAATCTGTTCATCCTTGGGTGTAAAGAAGAAACTGCTGTATGTAACTTACCCGCCGCAATGGGCCCCATCTTCACATGTATTCGGTGGGTTTCATGAAAAAAATCTCGGATGTTTCTTGCCTGCTCTGAAAAAAGAGGGCTGGGGCTGCATCCTGGCTTTGGACTCTCCACATGATTGGGTCAGAGGATTCAGAAAAATCATCAGGGTGATGAACCAGCGTCGAAAAAATGTTTTGCCAGGCGTTGAGTGGAAGAGTTATTTTTCATGCTATGGCATTTCATCCATCCTGGAGGAGTTTCGGGCAAAGATCTTTTTTGCCAAAAAATGGGACAATCTAAAAAACGATCTTGTTTTTATTAAAAATTTTCATTACGATGGCATATCCATGTGGCCTGCCCTTGATCACGTTATAGAAAAAGCCTTTTTACGGATCATGCCAGAATGCTCAGGCATGCGCAGGACCGCCCAGGAGATTATCGAGAGAATAGAGCCATCTGCGATAATGGCCATTTATGAAACAGGACCATTTCAGAGGTCCGTTTTGTTGCAAGGCAAGCTCGCCGGTATTCCAGGTGTGGGCCTGATGCATGGCATGATATTGGACAACCACTATGACTACGTTTACCAAAACCTGAGTTCAGACCCTCAGCAGTATCCCGATACTCGTTTGATCCCGGATGTGACTTGTGTCTGGGGAAGTCTATGGAAAGACAATCTGACTAGACTTGGATTTTATCCAGACAGTACGGTCAGGATCACAGGAAACTGGAAGTATGACGACATGGGATCGTTTTTGAAATCCGTTGATTTAAATATATTCAAGAAACATTTTAACATCCCGCCAGACAGGCGTGTCGTTCTCATTTTGACGGCAATGTACGATACATTAGCATATATTAATGAATGTTTAAAGGCTCTCTTGCAACGCTCTGACGTTACGCCCCTGATCAAACTGCACCCCAGTGAGGAGTCCCTGGAGTTGTCAGACCTGTTGTCCAAGGCAAACCTGCCATCGACGACCCTTGTGAACGGTTCGTTGCCCGAACTGCTGGCGATATCAGATCTGGTGATCACCCAATTATCCACGACTATCACGGAAACCGTGATTGTTGGACGGCCATTGTTGATCGTGGACTTCATGCAGCAGGCCGGCTGGGAGCAATACACATCCATTCCAGAACTGCCTGTGGTAACCGAAGTGGACCAACTCGGTCCGGCCATCAACAGGAGTCTGGATGATCCCGAATTCCAGGCGCCTCTGGTTCGTGCCCGGGAGAGATTGATCAGCCAGTGGTTCTACAAGCTGGATGGTCTGGCTGCTACGCGGGTGGTCGAGGTGCTGGAGGAGTTGTATGCGGGCAGCAGGGCAGGGAGGGGCGATCCTGCGGGGCGACCCTGACGCTAATCCAGATCACGATGAATGCGAGGCAGTAAACGGTGGAGCGACGAAGGTTTCCTGGGTCTGCTCGTAGGTTCCGATATCCTGCAAGACTGCCTTGGCTTCACCGCCGAGCGTAATGATCACGGGGTCGGCGCCCTCGGACAGGCCGCGAATGACCTCGGAGGCGTGGGCCTTCAGGTAACCGATGGGTTTGACCTGTGCAGATAATTTCATGGTTGAACCTCCTCTCCGGCCAGAATAAGGCCTTTCTCAAGCCCGATCAAGTGCAAAGACGGGGAGTTCCGCTGCTTGTTACCCATGTCGTGATGCGTCGACTCCATCTTCAATCCAACCAGATTGCCGCTGAAAGTCGTGCAGCAACTCCCAACGGCGGAGAAAAAAGGGTACCCTCCCTCCTCTATGTAATTTGGGTTGGTCAAAGGTGGGTAGCACCGCAAAAAGCAGGTCGGATAGCGGGCCAGGGAAAGGGTCATCCAGCCGCCTTTCTCAGCAACGCCACCGCCATGGCCGCCATTCCTTCGTTGCGTCCGACGAAGCCCATTTTTTCGGTGGTGGTGGCCTTGATGTTGACCTGGGACGCCTCGACATGCAAAAGCCCGGCGATGCGGGATTGCATGCGCGGCATATGGGGAGCCAGTTTGGGTTTTTGACAAAGGATGGTGGTGTCCAGATTGACCACCTGCCAGCCAAGTTGCGCCAACTGGACCATCACCTGTTCCACGAGGCGGGCGCTGTCGATACCCTTGTAGGCTGGATCGGTGTCGGGGAAATGGTGACCGATGTCACCCAGTCCAGCCGCGCCCAGGAGGGCATCGCAGATGGCATGCAACAAGACATCGGCGTCGGAGTGCCCCAACAAACCCTGGGTGTGGGGTATGTGAACCCCACCAAGCATGAGAGGGCGACCTTCGACCCAGGCGTGGACATCAAATCCCTGACCGATGCGCATGTTCACGTGGGTTCTCCCCGCAGGTAAAAGGTGATGAGGGCTTCATCGTGGGGGTGGGTGACCTTGATGGTGCGGGCATCGCCAGGAACTACGTGAACCGGCATGCCCTGGCGCTCCAACAGCGAGGCATCGTCCGTACCGATGAACCCCTCCTGTGCGGCCTGGATGTGGGCGGCCAGGATCTGGGCGTAGCGGAAAATTTGTGGCGTCTGGGCCAGCCATATCTCCTGGCGATTCAAGGTGGCCCCAATACGATGATCGGTTGCGACTTGTTTGACGGTATCATGCGCCGACAAAGCGGCAATCAGGGCGTCTGCGGTCTCCCGGGCTTGAAAAAGACGATCCAACAAGTCTCGTGGCACCCACGGGCGGGCGCCGTCGTGGATACCCACCCAGGCGTCAGGGGGTAGGGTGAGGGATTCGAGGCCATGGCGCACGGAGTGCTGGCGCTCTCTGCCACCGGCAACAGGAAAAGCCACCTTGGGCAACCGATCCAGGTAGGGGTGGAGAATCTTTTCCCAGAGGGCAAAACCATCTGGAGAGATGACCGGTACGATCTGATCAATCAGGGGATGGGCGTGCAAGTGGGTCAAGGTGTGGACCAGCAGGGGCACTCCCGCTACCTCACGGTACTGTTTCGGCAGCACCCCGCCAAAACGTTGACCGCGCCCGGCTGCCACCACCAGCATGGTGCAAGGTGCCATACCCGTTATTGCCAGCGACGAATTATCCATGCGACCCCACAGGCAAGTTTGCACAACTCTGTGAGATGGAGTAGAAAATCTCCATGCCTTTGTCAATGGCCGTCACTTGAGAGAGAGAGGCAAGTTGCATGGTTGATGTGTTGTTCTGGGTCTCCGTTTTGGCCTACGGCGTGGCGACCTGGATCATTGCCAGGGGGCATGTGCGGGAAATCGCGGAGGCGTCACCGACAAGTTGGTGGCTGGTGGCGACCGGGTGGACTGCGCAAGCTCTGCTGTTGGCAGCGTCTCTGTTCCGGGGCGGAGGGATGTTGTCGGTCGATCTTGCCCACTCCCTGAGTTTGGTGGCCTTGGCCATGGGGCTGCTGTTTATCGTCGGTTGGCGCATCCGGCGCAATGAGGCCCGTTCCGTTGGGCTGATCCTGCTTCCCCTCATGCTTGTCCTGCTGCTGTTGTCACGGGTCATCCCTTCGCGGCACCCCGTGTTGAGTGATATCGAGGATTCCCTGCTGATCGTGCATGTGACGCTGTCGCTGCTGGCCTATGGTTTGGTGACCATCGCAGCCATCCTGGCCATGTTGGAGTCATTCCAGGAACATGCTCTGCGCCAGAAGCGGTTCGGTCCCATGTTCAGCATGTTTCCACCCCTGGGTGTCCTGGAGGATCGCATGTTCTGGATTCTGCGGCTGGGGATGGTTTTGTTGACCTTGAGCATGGTGACGGGAGGATTTTTTTCCCATCAAAAATGGGGGGTATACTTTGTCTTCAGCCACAAGGTGGTTCTTTCCTGGGCGACGTGGTTGGTGTTTGGCGTGCTGCTGTATGGTCATGGGCGGCATGGTTGGAGGGGGCGGCGTGCGGTACGTTTCACCACTGCCGGTTACTCTTTCCTCGTTTTGGCCTACCTGGGGGTCAAGGTGGTCACGGAGTTGATTTTGCGACGGTAGCGGATCATGGACTCGGTGCGGCATCCTGGAATCTTTGTCTCCATCGCCAGTTATCGCGATGCGGACTGCGTTGAAACGTTGGCTGACCTCTTTACCAAGGCTGCTCATCCTGAGCGGGTGCATGCCGGAGTATTATGGCAGGTAGCCCCGGAAGATGGAGATGTTTTTACCCGGCGGCCCGAACCCTGGCGGCAACAGATTCGCGGGGAGATTGTCGATGCCGGCAAGAGCATGGGAGTATGTTGGGCACGGCACCGGATCCAAAAACATTTTTGGGATGGGGAGCCTTATTACCTCCAAATCGACAGCCATTGCCGCTTTGACCCGGAGTGGGATGATCGACTGCTGACCCTTTTGCGGGAAGCTCCTTCTGAAAATCCGGTTCTCTCCACACACCCGCACGAGTTCAAACCACCGAATCAGCTGATCAAAAAGGGCATCCCCGTCATGCGGGCGGGACGTTTCGACAACCACGGCATCCTTATGCCCGAAGCCAAGTTGCACGCACTGGGGGATTGCCCGCGACGACCCATGCCATCCCCTTTCGTTGGCGCCGGGTTTGTTTTTGCACCCTCTTCGATCATCCAAAAAGTTCCTTACGACCCTTTCCTTTATTTTCAGGGTGAAGAGATCAACCTTTCCGTTCGCCTCTGGACCTGGGGCTACGACATCTTCAGCCCCAACGATGTGCTTGTTTACCACGACTACACCAGTCGCGAACGGCGCCGCCATTGGAGCGACCATGTCGATTGGACCAAGCTGAATGATCGATCCTTTGCTCGTTTGCTGCACTTGCTGAATGTTCGCAAAAGCACCGACCCTGATACCCTCCAACAGATGGAGCTTTACTCCCTCGGGGAGGTGCGCACCCTGGAAGAGTATGAGATTTTTGCCGATGTGGATTTCAGCAAACGGCGCATCGGCCCGCGTGGAAAAGATGCCCTGTTTCCCGATCCCCCTTCCACCGGACGGGATGCGGTTGCCATGCGGCAATGTTTTCGCCGGATCTACCACAACAACCAATGGGCGTCGGGCGAGACGCGCAGCGGGCCCGGATCTGCCCCCCGGGTTACGGCCACCTTGCGCGACAGTTTGACGACCCTTTGGCGGGAGCTGAGCGTGCGCACCGTGGTGGATGCCGGTTGTGGGGATCTGCTTTGGCTGGAAGCCATTACGGTTGACCTGGGTCTTTACCTGGGATTTGATCTCGTCGAAGCTTTGGTGGTCAACAACCGCGTTTTTTACGGCGCCCGTAAAAACCATTTTTTCAACACTGCCGACATCACACGGGATGTTTTGCCCCAGGGAGATCTTCTTTTGTGCCGCAACACCCTGACGCACCTTTCCAACAGCCTGGTTCAGGCGGCGCTGGCTCATTTTTGGGCCAGCGGGTCGCGCTATTTGCTTGCCACTACTTTTCCGGGGGCCAACAATGCGGACATCGAGGTTGGTCACTGGCGCAAGGTGGATTTGACGGCCTCTCCCTTTTCGTTGCCACCGCCTTTGCAAATGGTGCAGGATGGTGATGGCAAAAATGGCTGTTTTCAGGGTTTATGGCTAAATCCCCACGCAGCATGAGATCAGCACTGGGTGGGGTGTGTTTTGCCGAAATGCCTATAACCGATGGCTTATAGAATTATGTTAAAATAGTGGACTATGATGCGCGCCACCGTGGTGTGGCTTGGTGGGGTGTGTTTTGCCGAAACACCTATAACCGATGGCTTATGGAATTATGTTAAAATGGTGGGTTATGATGCATGCTACCGTGGTGTGAGTGGGGAATTGCTCGTGGGATGCGGTGTGACAAGTGGTGTGGTGGGTCTGCGAACTGGGAGGATGATTCAAAATGGCTGAGGACGTTGCAAATACGATCACCGCTGAGCAAAGAGAGTCTGCACAAGTCTTAGATGATTTGACCTCCCTGAGTCAGCCGAATGCGGTGGAGTCTGGGCCCAATGATGCGATTGAGAACGCCGGTCGCGTCGAAGCGGTCGACCACTCCGATCTTGCGAATCTGCAACCCAATCACATGAATTTTGAGTCCCCGGCGCCCGATGTGCTGCGGGGTGCTCCTGATCTTCGCGGTTTAGGTGTCGTGCCCGACCAAGCGCCGCCTATTCCGACGGTGCCCCCGATTGACAATCCAGATGGTCAAAGGCAGGAGCCGGTTCTTCCGCCACCGACCGAAATCCCTGTATACGAGCCCATTGCGTTTACGCCTCCCGGTCAGCCTGCTTCTGATGGTCAGCCCGTTCCCCAGGATCGTGTGGATCCTACTCCGTTGCCTGCTGGTCGTCCCGATGTTGAAGCTCCGGAGGGTGTGGTTCCGACTCGGGCTGCTGCTGGTCCTGCCGAGCCGTCTGTAACCAACCCACCAACGCCTGAGCCGACCCCGGCCCCGACCGAGCCCCCGGTGACAACCGAGCCTCCTGTCACGACGGAGCCGCCTGTCACGACGGAACCTCCGGTGATGGCAAAAATGGCTGTTTTCAGGGTTTATGGCTAAATCCCCACGCAGCAT
>JADGBZ010000027.1:0-34416 GCA_015231175.1 Magnetococcales bacterium
ATGGAATGCGTGCGTTGGGGATGGTGTTTTGGAGGCCTGTGGTTTGGTCGGGGGTGGGTGGAGGCAGGGGGGGATTCCATCTCGACCGTGACCAGTCGGGAATGGGAGATGAAGAGGATGAAGATCGATAAACCCCTGCACGGAGTGGCGGCGGTCGCCGTTTGCGTGGGCGTGCTTTTCGCGTGGGTAAAGCTGCCGGATGCAGCCTCCCCATCTCCAGTAGCGGCGATCAATCCGGTGTTGACTGTGGCGGTCGTCGCGCCGCAACAGGAAAAGTGGCCTCATACCCTGTTGGCGAGTGGTGGAATATTTGCCTGGCAGGAGGCCATCGTGGCCTCGGAAATCGGCGGGTTGGCCGTGACTGCGGTGTTGGTGGATGTGGGCAGCGAGGTCAAACGCGGGCAGGAGCTGGTGACGCTTTCCGATGCTGCCTTGCAGGCGGTGTTGGGTCAGCAGCGGGCCAACGTGGCCCGGGTGGAGGCCAACCTGGCGCTGGCTGTGAGCAACGCCGGGCGGGCGCGTGGCCTGAAAGGTTCCAGCGCCATGTCGGAACAACAGGCGACCCAGTATTTGTTGAGCGAAAGGGCTGCCAAGGCCGAGTTGGCCGCCGTCCAGGCGGCGCTGCGGGTGGAGGAGGTTCACTTGCGGCAGACCCATATCACCGCCGTGGATGATGGCGTCATCACCGCACGCAGTGTGACGCTGGGCAGCGTGGTTCAGGTGGGGAGCGAACTGTTTCGCCTGCTGCGCCAGAAGCGTCTGGAGTGGCGTGCGGAGCTGACGGCAGCCCAGATGAATCAGGTGCGGGCTGGTTTGCCGGCGCGTTTGACCTTGACGGATGGACGGGTCGTGGATGCCGTGGCCCGTCAGGTGGGGCCGACTCTGGATGTGGGCAATCGGCGTGGTCTGGTCTACTTCGATTTGCCGGCAACGAGTACGGCCAGGGCCGGCATGTTTGCCGAGGGCGAGATCGTTCTGGGTGAGGCGCCGGGTTTGATTTTGCCCCAGAAGGCCATCGTCATGCGTGATGGCAACGCCTACATCTTCACCTTGGGCGCGGACCATGTCGTCACCGAGCACAAGGTCGTGACCGGACGACGACGTGGGGAGCAGGTCGAGGTGGTCCGTGGCGTGACGCCCGCGAGCAGGGTGGTGGTGGCGGGAGGGGCTTTTCTGCATGACGGGGACCGTGTACGGGTGGTGGCTGGGGAGGTGAACAAATGAACGTCTCCTCCTGGTCCATTCGCGATCCGGTACCGGCCATTCTTCTCTTCGCGCTGCTGACCTTGTTGGGCCTCGGGGCTTTTCGCGGCCTGGGGGTCCAAAATTTTCCCGACATCGAGGTTCCGATCATCTCGATTGTCGCCACCCAGGAGGGGGCGGCGCCGGCCCAGTTGGAGACGGATGTCGCCCGCAAGATCGAAGATGCCGTGGCCACGATTGGCGGCGTCGAGCACATCTACGCGGCGCTCACCGACGGAACAGTCCTGGTCATGGTGCAGTTTGTCATCGATAAAAATGCGGAGATAGCCCTCAACGAGGTCCGCAACGCCGTTGACAGCGTGCGCCCGAATTTGCCCCAGGATCTAACTGCGCCGGTGGTGTCGAAGAAGACCACCTCCGGGGGAACGATCGTCGCCTTCACGGTCGATGCCCCCGATATGGACGAAACGGATCTCTCCTGGTTTGTGGATAATGATGTTGCCAAAGCGATCCTGGCCGTGCCAGGGGTGGGCAAATTCAGCCGCCTGGGTGGGGTGGATCGCGAGGTGCATATCGACCTCGATCCGGTACGCATGCGGGCGTTAGGCGTCACCGCCAACGATGTGTCGAACAGCTTGCGCAAAACGTCCCGGGATGCCTCGGGTGGGCGGGGAGATATGGCCGGAGCGGTGCAGGTGGTGCGTACCCTGGCCGCTGCCGGGTCGGTCGCGGAGCTGGCGGCAGTCGATTTGGCTCTTGCGGATGGCCGCCGGGTGCCCCTGGGAAGCGTGGCGCAGATCAGCGACGGCATCGCCGAGCGTAGCGCGGTGGCGTTACGGGATGGTCGCCCCGTGGTCGGCTTTGACATCACCCGCTCCAAGGGATGGAGTGAGGTGACCGTGGCCCAGGCGGTGCGGCGGGCTGTGGGTGCATTTGGCGCCACCCATCCCAATGTCAAAATAACCGAAGCCTACAACACCATTTCCCGGGTGCAGGACAACTACAAGGGCTCCATGGAACTGCTCTATGAGGGGGCTTTCCTGGCCATCGTGGTGGTGTGGTGGTTTTTGCGGGATTGGCGTGCGACCCTGGTCTCGGCAGCCGCCTTGCCGTTGTCGATCATTCCCGCCTTTCTGGTCATGAAGCTGTTTGGGTTCAGCCTGGATACGCTGACTTTGCTGGCCCTGGCCCTGGTGGTGGGCATCCTGGTGGACGATGCCATTGTCGAGGTGGAAAACATTGTGCGTCACCTGCGCATGGGCAAAAAACCCTATCAGGCGGCCATGGAGGCGGCGGACGAGATCGGCATGGCCGTGATTGCCACGACGCTCACCCTGGTGGCGGTTTTTTTGCCAACCGCTTTCATGGGGGGGATTCCAGGCCTCTTTTTTCGCTCCTTTGGCATCACCGCAGTGAGCGCCATCCTGGCCTCTCTGGTGGTAGCACGGTTGTTGACGCCGATGATGGCGGCCTATCTGTTGCGGCCCATCGACCACGATGTGGCTGAAGGTGGGTTGTTGCGCCGTTATCTGAGTCTGGCTCGCTTCTGCACGACGCACCGCCTGTTGACCGTGGTGATGGTGGTGGCCTTTTTGGCCGGATCTCTCGCCATGATCCCCTTGTTGCCGACCGGATTCATTCCGGTTTCGGATCGTGGGCAGACGGTGGTCACCCTTGAATTGCCGCCAGGGAGTGCGCTGGCGGACACCCGGGCCGTCACCGAGCGGGCTGTCGCCCTGCTGCGTGAGTTGCCCGAGGTGACCCAGGTGTTTGCCGTGGTCGGTTCGGCGGCCAATGTGGATGGAGGCCCCCTGGGGGGGGGATCCAGCAGCGATGTGCGCAAAGCGACGCTGACCGTCAACCTGGTGGACCGGCGGGAGCGGAGCAAAAAGCAGTCCCTGATCGAAAACGAGATTCGTCAGCGTTTGCGGACCATTCCGGGTATTCGCGTCGCCATTGTGGCCGCAGAACCAGGCGGCAAGCTGGTGGTCACCCTGGCGAGTGATGATCCCTACGCCTTGTCCAGCGCCCTGGGCGCCGTCAGCAAGGATTTGCACACCTTGCAGGGGGTGGGCAACATGGTCTCCAACGCGACTCTGGAGCGACCTGAGATCCATGTCATCCCTGACTTTTCCAGGGCGGCGGATTTGGGGATCACGAGCGATGTCGTTGCCCAGGCGGTGCGTGTGGCTACCGCAGGGGATTATATGGTGCAACTGCCGAAGCTCAATCTTCCCCAACGGCAGGTGCCCATCCGGGTGCGTCTGGCCCCCTCCGCCCGGAGTGACCTGGATGTGGTGCGACAGATGCCGGTAATGGCTCGCAATGGCCCCCAGGTATTGGAAAACTTTGCCACGGTGACGATGGAAAGCGGTCCCACCCAGATCGATCGCACGGATCGGATGCGGCGGGTCAATATCGACATCGAGCTGGGACAACGCATCATTGGCGATGTCTTGGCCGAGATCAACAGGATGCCGTCCGTGACCAACCTGCCGCCTGGCGTCAAGCGTCCGGCAGATGGCGACGCGCAGCGCATGATGGAGCTGTTTCAAAGCTTTGGTTCGGCCATGTTGATCGGCATTTTGTGCATCTTCATCGTCCTCGTTTTGTTGTTCCGGGATTTTTTGCAGCCGGTGACCATTCTCGCCGCCTTGCCGCTTTCGTTGGGTGGGGCTTTCCTGTCACTTCTTGTGACGCACAACTCTTTTTCCATGCCTTCCGTGATCGGCATCCTGATGTTGATGGGGGTAACCACCAAAAATTCCATTTTGTTGGTCGAATATGCCATCGTCGCACGGCGCGACCGGGGATTGGATCGTATCGAGGCTCTGCTGGATGCTTGTCGCAAACGTGCCCGGCCCATCGTCATGACGACCATCGCCATGGCAGCCGGCATGTTGCCCGTGGCCCTGGGGTTGGGCGCGGAGCCCAGTTTCCGCTCTCCCATGGCCATTGTTGTCATCGGTGGGCCTGATCACATCGACATTTCTCTCTCTGCTGGTGATTCCGGTCATCTTCACCTATGTGGATGACCTGCACCGCCTGGGCAAAAGCTTCCTGAAAGAGGATTAAAATAAATGAAATTTATTCAAAATGATAGGAGTCAAGTGCCAATCGATCAGTGCATGATGAATTCTTTTTGAAAATTGGACAATTTCAAGAAACTGGACTACGCTGCAAAATATGAAAACCCTTGAATTGAAAATCTCCGACGCCCTTTTCGACCAGGTCGTGGGCCAGGTCAAGCAGGCCCTGCAAGGATTCCCGAGGGAAGATGTGCGGGTGATGCAGAAGGATGAAAAGAGGAGCAGGAAACAGCTTGCAGAGGCTGTGCGGAAACTTCGGGAAAGTGCTCGGGAGACCGGGCTTGACCAGATTTCGGATGCAGAAATCGATGCGGAAATTGCCGCCCATCGGGCGGGTTCATAATCTCCTCTTTCCATGCTCGTCGTTCTGGACACCAACGTCCTCATCTCCGGCCTTCTCAAGCCAAATTCCATCCCGGGCCAAATCATCGGCCTGTTCCTGGGGGAGCTGATTGAAGTTTCTGCAACGGAAGAGATCCTTGAAGGTAACCGTTCACCAGAACAAACCCGGATGGGTGACTTGACAACCACCTAAATCGGGACCAGATTTGGTTCCATGGGCAGGACAAGGACATGGAAGTCCAGGCGCTGCTTGATGAAAATGAGCGTCTTTTGGACATTATCGACCGGCAGGCGGGGCAGATCGCCCAGCAGGCGGAGCAGATCGTTCAGCAGGCAGAGTTGATTGCCCGGCAACAGGCGCGGATCGACGCCCTTCTGCAACGAGTGTTTGTTCTGGAAGAACAAGTGCGGAAGAATTCCCGTAACTCGTCCAAACCGCCGTCGAGCGATCCACCCTCGTCTGGTCAACGTTCCAAGAAACCGGCGACGGGCCGCAAGCGCGGAGGTCAACCGGGTCACAAGGGAACCAAGAGAGAGTTGCTGCCACCGGAGCAGGTGAACGCGGTGGTGGACATCAAACCCGAATCCTGCGGCAAATGTGGGCAGACTCTGGCGGGGAATGATTCCAAGCCGCTGCGGCACCAGGTCACGGAGATACCGCCTGTTCGACCCTACGTCACGGAGTACCGCCTGTACGAGTTGATGTGTCCGGAATGCGGCGAACGGAATTTTGCCCGATTGCCCGATGATGTTCCCCATGGTGCTTTTGGATTTCGCCTGCAAGGGATCGTGGCCCTGTGTTCCGGGGCTTACCGGTTGAGCAAGCGGACCATCCTGGCTCTGTTGGCGGACCTGCTTGGGGTTGAAATGTCTCTGGGCAGCGTCATCCGCTGTGAAAAGAGCGTGATTTCCGCCCTGGCTGCACCGGTAGAGAAAGCGCGGAAGTTCGTCCAGGGGCAACTGGTGGCCCATGCGGATGAGACCGGTTGGCGTGAAAAGAAGAAGTGGTCCTGGCTGTGGGTCGCAGTGACTTCGCTGGTCACGGTTTTCATGATCCACCGCAGCCGGGGACAAGAAGCGGCGCAGGCGGCGGCATGACAGTTTTTCTTTGATGAACGGTTACGAAATTTTTAAGGAGATCCTGACTATCGGGGCTCTTCTTGCACTGAGCCCTGTTTGGTGCCAACTCAAACGTCGCAAACGCGCCTTTCCCCAAAAAAATAGATCCTGCGAATGAATTGGCACCACGCGCCCGCTAAATCCCCGTAGATCTCGGATAATCCCGCACTTTTTGTTTTTTTTGTTTGTTGTTTGTCGGTGCCAAGTCAAGTGGCTCCCCGCACTACTTGGTCGGCGACGACGTTCGCCTCCGGCAAAAATGCCGCTGGCCCTTTCCCGTTGGGAGGCGTGATCTGGTTGGCCGTAACCTCTGGCTCGTCATGACACTGGCGGCGGCGTGCCTTGCTGGCGGACTTTCCCTCGGGACTGATCGGGTATCGCGCTGCGGGAGGGTGCTTTCGCGAATCAGATAGACTGGGCGGCGCTTGGATTCGCGCAGAATGTGTCCCACGTATTCACCCAGTATGCCCAAGCCCGCAAGTTGTGCTCCTCCCAGAAAAAGGGTGATTGCGATCGGGCTGATAGACCACTCCTGCGGGAGCGTCGCTCCAGCTGCCTTGACCTGCACCCACACCTCTAGGGTGAACAAGATCTGGGCTAATGCCCCCAGGGAGAGGATCAGGCCGAAAACAGTGAAAAGCCACAGCGGTAGCCGCGAAAAGGAGAGAATGCTATCCATGGCTATGAGGGGTAACCTTCGGGGAGCAAATTTGGAATAACCCGCCGCGCGCGTGGGGAGGCGATAGGTGATTCCGGTCTGGCGAAAACCGATCCAGGCAGTCATGCCGCGCAGATATTTGTCGTGCTCTGGCATGGCGAGCAGTGCCTGGAGGGCGTTGCGGTCCATCAGGCAGAATTCATTCTGTCCGCGGGCGAGGTTGAGTCCGGTAAAAGCGGTGAACAAGCGGTGGAAGAGCCGGCGGCCCAGGATGTAGGTGCGCGACAGGCCAGCCTCGTTCTCCTTATGCTGGAAGGTGTTGACCACGTCATACCCTGCTTGCCACAGGTGGATCATCTCCGGCAGCAGGCTTGGCGGGTGTTGGAGATCGGTGTCCATGGTGATGACCGCGCCACGGGCTCGACACTGTTCCAACCCGGCAACAAATCCCCCCTGTGAACCAAAGTTGCGTGACAGACTCACGTAGTGAATGCGCTCATCCTGGAGGCGCAATCGACGCAATTCGTCCAGGGTATGATCGCTGCTACCGTCGTCGACGACCACAACCTCAAATGTCAGGCCAAGAGGCGTGAGGACTTCGCATACCTCCCGGCAGAATCTGGTGATGACCTCCTCCTCGTTGTAGGCGGTGGCGACCACGGAGAGTTCTGGAGCTGAGTTGGCGTGATGAGAATGGGTCATGATGGTCGTAGATCCCCCTTGGTCGGGCTTGGTCGGGCCTGGTCGGGAATGAGCGTGAACCGATGAGTTGCCCCCTTGCTGCAGCATACTATCCGGAATCGACCAACAATTTCCAGTTTTGTGCCGCCGCTGTGGGTTACCTCGATCATCTTGACGGTTGCGGGGAGGGAGCGGGGTGGTTTGCCCGAAGTGTGGCCGTGGATGACTTCCTGCATTGATCTGTTGATTATTGGTGTATGGACGGCTACCATCGGCGAGGCAGGGTGGAGTCCTTTGTTGCCTTCCGGTACGGCGTTGACATGCTGTCTCGCATCATGCTTTTCTTCAGCAGGTCTTCGGTGCGTCATGGCAACTCCAGGTTATACGGGTGTGATTATGTCGGAAGCTACCTCAGTGGACGTTTCCCCTTCCCCTTCCTGGTTGGTGGGATGCATCTCACTGATTGTGGGGGTTTCTTTTGGTCTTTCGTTTGGCGATGCCGGCAGCAACCAGAACATCTACCTGCTGTCGGGCATGCGTAAGGTCGATCCTACGTTGTGGCGTGGGGATTGGTTCGTCGAGCAGGTGCCTCCCTACCACGTAGTTTTCAATTGGTTGGTGGCGTGGCTACATGGCATGGGAATTTTGCCGGTAACTCTGGCGGTGGGCAACGTGGTGGTGGTGGCGACCACCCTGGGGATCGTGTATGCCGCCCTGCGCCTCGTGGAGAGGCGTCTTGCCTTCCTGGCTTGGTGTGGCGTGGTGTTGATCTTTTTCTTGCTGTATCAAAGCCTCAGCGTTGGCTATAGCTATTTTTTTTCCCGTTCCTTGCAGCCATCGTCGTTGAGTATCTTATTGTTTCTTTGGGGGATGTATGCCTATATACGCGGGTGGTGGGGTTGGACTGGTTTGCTGTGGGCTGGGGCCGGGGCTTTTCATGCCAATTACCTGATCCTGGGATTTCCGTTTTTCGGTCTGGCGCACCTTGTGAACATGCGAGGCCGGATTTTCGATCGGAATCTGCTGCGCTTGTTCCTGCCGCCGTTGGTGGTGCTCGCTGCTTTTGTACCGGTGATCCTCCAGACGGTGGGGACAGGCCTTTTGCCGGATCAAGAGCGTGAGGCAGAGAAAATATTCTTCAACTTCAATTTCTTTCATTATCTGCCTTCATACTATGCCATCTCATTTATCCCTTTCCTCGGGTGGATTGTGGCTGGAGTGGCCCTGAATTGGTCACCACGTCTGATCGTGCCGCAAGCGGGTGAGCGTTTTTCTCCAACGCGGGGATTGTTGGCGCTGTATGTTGCCGGGCTGGTTGTGATTACCGTCGGTACCCTGCTGACGACGCTCGTGTTCCTGCCGGTGGTGGCACGTCTGTTTGTTTGGCGTTTGGCACCTATCGTTCTGCTGATGTCCCAGGGTATGGTGGCGCTTTGGTTGGCACGGCTTGTGTCCGGAACGAAAGACTTTTCCGATACCTCCTGGCGCGCGGCCCTTTTGGCTACCCTGGGGTTGCTGATGGTTCTGGGCTTTGCCCTGGTGTGGCCTCCCGACCCTGTCTATTGGTACTGGCCACAAGGGCACGAGCCAACGCCGCTGCTGTTGACCTTGGTTCTTTTGCCTATTCTAGCCCTGACTTTTTCATCGGTTCTGGCCGTCTTGCCGTGGGGGGAGCGCTGCTTCACTTTGTTCTTCTCTTCTCGTGCGATGTGTCGCATCCTGCCTTGGTTGTTTTTGCCGGCGTTGCTGATAGTTTCGGGATTGCGCCTTGACCCCTGGCATGACAAATTTGACATGGTCAACGGCTTTTACGAGCGGCGGAAGGATCGCCAATTGCTGGCCTGGGCGGCGTCCACTCCGGTTGGCACGCGATTTCTTGTCTCTCCCGGTCGCACGGACTTCCGCTTTTGGACCGGACGTGCGGTTGTTGTTGATTGGCAGAGCGTTCCGCACCGTGCCGAGCAGCGGTTGGCGTGGTATCGGCATTTGTTGGCGGTGACCAACAGGGCACATCTGGGAGGTGCCGAGGATTTTGCTCTCCTGGGCGCCTATTATTACAATGCCCCTTTGTGGCGCATGCGGGAGGTGGCCTGCCTCTACGGGGCCGATTACATCGTGCGTTCGCACGGGCAAAACGCCCTGCCAGAGGCCGAACCCAAGGCGATTGCCTATCGCGATCCAAATTTTCTCGTGTACCGGGTGGCGCAGCCGTGCCCGCGCGCGGAGTGGGGGAGACAGCCGGATGGGTGATCCAACCCCGGATTAAGGGCCTGTCACAAAATAACTGTAACTCGATGTTCAAGTTTTTTGCGTCTGACCTCTGAAGCAGAGGGGGCAGCAGTGTCACTCTGCCAGACTCCAGACCGGAGTTCCTTGCCAAACCGTTCCAGTGAACGCGTTAAAAACCCGTCCACAGGAACACCGGTAGTACAGGAGGGGTGCGCGGTCCTTCCGGTGAACCTTGACTGTGTCCAGGGATGCTTGGCATCCCGGGCATCTCAAGCCCTTTGGGTGCAGAACCTCTACGAGGTGGTCGTAGCATTTTTTCTCATCCATCAGTTGGGTAATCGGAAACAGCATCATGAGTGTCTCCTCGCAAGCCTTCCTTGGACAATCGCGCATTCCTGCGAGGGTATGCTCTTAAGTTTCAATGATCAACGGTTCACACAATTTGCAACATGAGCGTTCTTGGGTCCAAGCCGAGGGATCTGTTTAAACACCTGCTGGACAGAATTGACCTACCGGCAAGACCGGCAAAACGTCGGCATCGGTCAGCACCGGAACTCTTGTCCCATGCCGCATAACGGGGTACCTTTGGCTGAAACGATGATCAAGGCCCTACCATGGTCGGTATACTTATGCACGGTTTAGCAAGTGAAGCAGACACAAAGGCAAAGATGATTACACCACAGCTCAAAGCTGGCGCCATGCATCCAATTAAATAGAGTAAACCTAATTAGAACGGAATTATAATGAATAGCAATATTGTTTGGATTGACATACTAAGAATTATTGGTACCTTTTCAGTTGTATGGATACATTCCGCAGCCCCCTTATTATATAAATTTAATAAAATTTCTATAATGAATTGGTGGGTTGGTAATATTTATGATTCAATGGCTCGAATGTGTGTTCCGTTATTTTTCATGATTTCTGGTTTTTTGTTATTAAATAAATCAGAAGCCCCTTCTGTGTTTTTTCAAAAGCGTCTGTATAAAGTTGTTTTACCCTTAATTGCATGGTCGATTCTTTACATTTTATGGAAACACTATATTGAAGGAAAAGGCTCACCGTCATTTTATATTTTTTTCAGTTTAGTTATTACTCCAGCCTACTTTCATCTATGGTTTTTGTATGCAATTATAGGCATATATTTGTTTATGCCTATTTTAAGAATAATTACCCAACATTCTAGCAACGAAACATTGTACTATTTTGTTTTTTTATGGTTTGTTGCTGTATCAGTAATTCCATTTTTTGAAATGCTAACAGGCATAAAAAGCGTAATAGATTTACAAATGATTTCAGGATATATAGGTTATTTTGTCTTGGGTCTTTTGTTAGGGGAAGTCAAAGTAAATGCTAAATTTTTCATTTTATCAGTCGTCGTATTTATTGTTTCTGTATTTGCTACTGCTTTTTCAACATATTATTTTACAGTGGAAAGAGGTGTCTTTGTAGGTTATTTCTATGGTCACTTAACTCCAAATGTAATTGTTATGTCAATTTCATTTTTTGTGTTCATTAAGTATTTATCTGAAAATAGTTCAATAATTAACAATGCAAAGGCTAAAAAAATAATAGAACCACTGAGTGCAGCGAGTTTCGGTATATATTTAGTACACGCAATGGTATTATATATTTTATCTAGAGGTTATTTTGGGCTTCGCTTAAATGCATTTACTGCTGACGCTTATTATTCCATACCAGCAACAGCAATCTCGACTTATATTGTCTCATTTATCATTGTTTATTTTCTTCAATCAATACCATTTATTAAGAAAATTGCACCTTAAGTTCAATTATAAAGTAACATAATATATTGACGTAAAAACCCGTCTAAAATCATCAATTTTGGACAAAGCCTTTAGGGGTGAGTTATAGCAGCCCGTTGATAAAGTCGCTCTGCTGTCTGCCTTGTGGTAGAATGACCGAAAACCCAAAGGTAGGAGGGTGGGATGGCGCAGGGACGGCAGCAAGATCGGCAACAGGACATGTTTCTGACCTGGGATGAAATTCCCGGCACTGGGCTGACACCGTTCCATAAACTCTTCCCTGTGCTGCCATTTGGTGTTCAAATGCTGGTCAGGACACGGCATCAATTTAACCCGTTTCCAGAGGTGATCCACGGATGGACATCCCCGACAGCCCGAAATGCCCGACCTGCCAATCCACGGATGTGGTCGTTTGCAAGGTCTACCTCACGGTTCATAATGGTGGTCGGGTCTTGCACCGATGTTACGGATGTGGGGCAAGTTTTTCTGAAACACGTGGAACGCCCATGGAGAATCTCAAGTCTCCGATCAGCAAGGTGGCATCTGCTTTGAAAATTCGAAGTGAGGGTATGGGGCTTCGGGCAACAGCCCGCGTGATAGGCACCCACAAGAACACGATCAGCGAATGGGAACAGAGGTTCGCTGACCAGAAAAAAACGTTGATGTTGTATGCTTTCTGCCATCAATTTGTTTCCCTCACCTTTGAAGGAGATGAGCTGTACACCATCGTAGGGAAACGCACAGATCCATCTGAATCCAAGGGCTGGACTGCTGTCATCATGGAACGCGGAAGTCGATTCCTCGTGGACCAGAAGCGTGGAGCAAAAGATGCCGATCTGTTTACTGCTGTCATGAGTACGGTTTGCCAGTTTATTGACCAAACTCAGGATTTGACATTCTTGTCGGATGGGGAACGGCGATATGGCAACATATTGTTTTCCTTATGCGCTGAGGCATTGCAAACGGGGACTATAGGTCGTCCTCCCAAGGTTCTTCCAAAAGGGGTCAAGGTGCGAGTCAAAAACAAGGGCGATCAGAAACATAAGCGAGGTCCAAAGCGCCCAAAGTACCAAGCTCCCCAACGGGAGCATCCTGACACGGATCAGACACTGCCAGACTCAGAGATAAACGCCAACCGCCTTGAAGGTCAGTCTGTCACTCCTGGTGACGCACAATGCCTTCTCCATGCCTTCCGTGATCGGCATCCTGATGTTGATGGGGGTAACCACCAAAAATTCCATTTTGTTGGTCGAATATGCCATCGTCGCACGGCGCGACCGGGGATTGGATCGTATCGAGGCTCTGCTGGATGCTTGTCGCAAACGTGCCCGGCCCATCGTCATGACGACCATCGCCATGGCAGCCGGCATGTTGCCCGTGGCCCTGGGGTTGGGTGCGGAGCCCAGTTTCCGCTCTCCCATGGCCATTGTTGTCATCGGTGGGCCTGATCACATCGACATTTCTCTCTCTGCTGGTGATTCCGGTCATCTTCACCTATGTGGATGACCTGCACCGCCTGGGCAAAGGTTTGCTGAAGAAGGATTGAAAGACTGGGATGGAGGTCCAGGAGGAAGGGCTGTGCCCTTCCTCCTGGTGGGGTCCGGGGCGAAGCCCCGAAAAAACATTATCTATATTTTTTTCTTTCCATTTTATGATTGTTCAGTATTTTTCACGGTTTTCCCAGGTTTTCCAGACCTGTCAGCCAATCGTTGAAGTGCCGACATTTTCTCCGCAAGGTCTCCACTCCAATCTTTTCGACGACCAACACGCCCGAACCGGCTTTGTCATATTCTGGAATTTCCTTTCGGATGCGCTTCGATGGGGCTGTTTCCCGCCCATCATTGATCAACTCGGGATTGCCGTTGCCGACCATGTCAACCAGTTTCTCGATGGGGCGCTTATGCTCCAAATATTCCAAATCCAGCTTTTTTGGGTCAGCAAAAATGAGCGTCTCGAATTCATGCAACTGGATATAGGGAAGAAAGCGGCTATCGTCGATATCTTTAGTCAGAGAGTGTTCCAGTGTACGGACTCTTTGATAGGGATCTGACAGCCCTTTTGCATCAGCATAACCGGGAAAGCCATCGGGTAGTGCGTAAAGGTCGAACATGGTTGTGAATCGGCAAGCCGGGTCTTTATCTTCCCTCGTCCATCTTAGAATATCGTCCTTTGCTTTTGAGTAACTGATCAAGCCCCCACGGTGTTTTTTTCCTGCTCGTTTATCCTTGCTGGTTAGAACGCAGCGGGCATCTGCAAACACTTTGTGGTTGGCCAGGTGTGGCGCCAGGACGGCCTTGACAAAGGCTTTTTCAGTTTGTCCCTCCGCAGTCACATGCAGACGAATCATGTCTGGACTCCCAGCACAAACGGCCTTGACAAAGGCTTTTTCAGTTTGTCCCTCCGCAGTCACATGCAGACGAATCATGGCTGGCCACCCAGCACATTCTTCTCCCACAATTCCGACAGGCAATAGCGTTCAAGCCACTCTTCCAGTTGTTCGGCATCCAATTTTTTAAAAAGAGAACTCCGACCTGTTTCGTCGCGTTCGACGATGACCAACTCATCCGGAGCGAATTCATCCACCAGTCGGGTCGATTGGGTGGCCACCAGAACCTGAACTTTATTGGACACCTCACGAACCATTCCAGCCAACTCAGCGATGGCACTGGGATGCAACCCCAGCTCCGGCTCGTCAATCACAATGAATCTCGGTAACAACGCCGGAGGTTGCAGCAACAGGGTCGTGAGTGCCATGAAACGGAGCGAACCATCGGAGATCTGATCCGGCCCGAACAGGTAGTCGCCGCCTTTGGCATCGATCCAATTCAGGCGGACATATTTTTCGTTGCCGGGTAAAGTCTCCAACGAAAAATCCCCGAACTGGGGCATCACCCGCTGGATACGCCGAATGATTCGTTCATAGGAACGTTTAAAATCGACATGCTCTTTCAGCATTTTCAAAAAGGGTGCCAGGTTCCCCGCATCACTGCGCAGGTATTTTGCATCGTCAACGTAGCCTCGATCTTTTATTTTGGCCGTATCTGATGTATCATGGAACTGGTAAGTCCTGATGTCGGCACGGAGAAAATGATCTATTTCGCTCGTTTGTTCCTTGTCATCGCTCAGCCCGGCCGTGGTCACATGCACATTTTCACGCGCATATCCGGTCTGTTCCGGACGGTGTGGGCTGACGTCGCCAGTTTCGTGGCCGAAAGAATGATCAAGGCCGCTCAGCCCTGATGCCGCAGTGCCACTTGCCAAAAGATATACCTTTGGTTGCGCTTCTTCATTTCTGCGAAGCGTGATCTTTTCACTGCTGATGAACAGGCGATCCGGCAAACCGTAGGAGAGTCCCACCTCATAGGTGCCTTTTACTTTTAAAGGATCCGACGAAAAATGCAGGACAAACGAGAGGGATTCGGTCACCTTCGGACCGTAGAACAAGAGCTGGCTTGCTCCCTGTTTTCCGACATAGTTTTGTAATGCACCGGTTGTCAGGAAGTTGAGCATCTTGAAGAAGGCAACCAGATTGCTTTTTCCGGACCCGTTGGCGCCAAGCAGAACTGTCACATTTCCCAAGAAAATATTTTGACCATTTTGACCGTCAATCGATTTGAACCCTTTGATATCAATCTGGGTCAGTTTCATCCTTGGTCCACCCTTCCTCCTTCAGCTTCTCGCCTCCGGCTGGTCAAGACTGCGTGACATATTGTGCAATGTCCACCTCATCGATCTGTTCCGGAAGAAGGAATTTTTCGGCATACCTTTTATAGACACCGGATGTCAGGAACAACTTGAACAGATCGGGGTCGATGTGGGAGTCCTTTTTGAGGAAGGAAAGGATCTTGATCGATTCTGAAAGTGTTTTGGCCTTTTTGTAGGGCCGATCACAGGCGGTCAGCGCCTCGAAAATATCGGCGATGGCCATGATGCGCATGGGGACGCTCAGTTGCCCGACCAACAACTTCCGTGGATAGCCGCTGCCCACCAGAGTCTCATGGTGGGTGCCGGCATACTCTGGCACGCGGCGGAGATTTTTGGGCAGGGGCAGTTGTTCAAGCATCATCACGCTGTAGATGACGTGTTCAATGATTTTGAATCGCTCCTCCTCGGTCAGCGTGCCACGCCCGATGCTCAGGTTGTACACCTCACCCCGGTTGTACAGATGTTCGGGCACCTTGACCTTGAATCCCCATTTGGGGTCGAGAATGCGATTGTCGGAGCGGGGGATGATATGTTGTCGCTTGTCGGCCAAAAGCTTTTCGGTGGTCGGGAGTGCAGGTGGCGACTCCGCATAGCGCTTGACCTCTTCGTAGGAGAGACCGAGGCGGTCGTCGAAGTGACGCTGCCAGGTCAGTTCGGCCAGGGAGTTGAGGCGTTTGATCTTGTCGGGCGTCATGAACTCACCGCCCACGTTGCACTCGGCAATGAAGGCAAAATCATCTTTGAGTTGCGCCTGTTGGGAGGTAAAGTCGGCCAAGGCCTGCTGTGCATCCCCCCCTTGGATCTCTGTCTCCAATTGGCGAATCTTGGCGTCTCGCAGGAGCACCTCAAAGCGCGTCCGGACCTCGTGAATGCGGTCGTAGATAGTTTCAAGTTTGGTGGCCTTGTCCACCACGTATTCAGGGGTCGTGACCTTGCCACAATCGTGCAGCCAGGCGCCGATTCTGAACTCCCGCCATTCGTCATCGGTCTTGAATTCAAAGTCGGCCAGGGGGCCTTCCTTGACCTTGCAGGCTTCCTGAGCCAGCATCATGCCAAGCTCGGGGACGCGCTCGCAGTGGCCGCCGGTGTAGGGGCTTTTCGCGTCGATGGCACCGGCGATGATTTTGATCATCGAATCCAGGAGGATTTTCTGGGCCTCCAGGAGACGCTGCTGGTCAATGGCCACGGCTGCGGCGCTGGAAAACGACTCCGCCAGAGCGATGCGTTCCGCCCAGGGCTCCGGTTGACCGGGGGCAATGAAATTGCAGACGATGCCGACCAGTGAGCTGTCGGAGGCCCGCAACGGCACCGCGACCATCAACACGGTCTCCTGGCCGTAACGGCCATCCAACGCTTCCATGCCTGCGGGGCGGGGGTGGTGGATGGTATGCACGGTGGTCTGGCGCAGGTGGTCGATGGCCTTGCGGATCGGATGTGCATCATCGTTGAGGATGATGTTCTGCCAGGGGCCGGGCACGGGGCGGCTGCCTTTGCTCCACCGTTGCGAACCTTCCTGGAGCAAATTTTTGGCATCATCGTAGAGGTAAATGACGCCACCGTCCCCCCCCAGGGCTTCGCGCATTTCGTGCACCACCCGGCCCAGAAGCTTGTCAAAGTCCCTCTCCCCTGACAGGGCGATGGTGACGCGCATGAATTTTTGGATGGTGTCCTTCATCTGGCGCATGGCCCGGCCCAAGCCGAACACTTCGCGAATGGGAGTGTCCAGGGGAATCTCGGTGGTGAAGTCGAAGACGCGGATGACTGCGGCCTGCCTCTTCAGAATGTCGAGTTGGTGGGAGATGCGCAGGGCCACCTTCCAGGCCAGAGGAATGGCCAGAACGACAGCCAGTGCCATGGCCAGAAACAGATGTTTGCCAGTCTCTACCAGAGCGGTGGCCAGATTGTCCGGATGGGTCTCAAGCAGTCCCCGAATTTCGAACAGGAGGTACAGGCCAAGAGCAAGCAACAAAGGCAGCATGATCAACAAAAAATAGAATGCGATGTGGTAGTGGAAGGGGTGATTGTTCCAGATACTCATCGGCTTTTTGGCGGCAGACCGGGTTGCGGCGGCAGGAGCGTTGGGGGCTTCGCTGTTCATGGGCCGATATCTCGCAGAGGTTGTTCGGTGTTGGTGGAATCCACGGAAAAGCTTCAGATGGTGACTTTTGGCGCCGACCATGTTCCGACCGGCGGCATGCTGAGACCCGGAAAGTTTGCGTCAGAACTGCGATGTTTGTCCATGGTCTGCGATACTTCGTGCGACCAGACCGGAGGTAAAACCAGCCCGAACCGAAGTGGCATGGCGTTGAGGAGCGTAACCGGTTTTAAATGCGGTTGACGGAAGAGAGAACATTTCTGGGCTTGACCCGTTCCGGTCACCCGTGTTAAGTCAGAACACCCGGGTTCGCCCGGACAGGCAGAGGGCTTACGTTGGCGTGGGTATCGACGGAAGAGAAGAGTCGACGCGGAAGGGGCGACGATGCTGGAAAACTATTTTCCGGTCCTGGTTTTTCTTTTTCTGGCCGGGGGTCTGGGCGTCTTCATGCTGGGCGGCTCCTACCTGTTGGGGTTCAAGCGCAGAAACGCCGAGAAGGAGAGTCAGTACGAGTGCGGTTTCAGCCCGATGGGGCGGATCCGCCTTCAGTTTGATGTCCGCTACTACCTGCTGGCCATTTTGTTCATCGTCTTCGATATCGAAGCGGCCTTCATGTTTCCCTGGGCGGTGGCCTTCCGGGATATCGGCTTCATCGGTTTTGTCGAAATGATCCTGTTCTTGGTTGTGCTCTTGGTCGGTTATGCCTATGCCTGGAAAAAGGGGGCTTTGGAATGGGAATGATTGAGGAAGTCCGCCAGGAGCTGGATGACCGGGGGTTCCTGTTGACCGGGGTCGATAAACTGGTCAACTGGGCGCGCACATCTTCCATGTGGCCGATGACTTTCGGATTGGCCTGTTGTGCAGTGGAGTTTATGCAGGCTGGCGGCAGCCGTTACGACCTGGACCGCTTCGGCATGGTTCCCCGGGGGAGCCCCAGACAGTCCGATGTGATCATCGTGGCCGGCACCCTGACCAACAAGATGGCCCCCGTCCTGCGCAAGCTCTACGATCAGATGCCGGAGCCGCGTTGGGTCATTTCCATGGGTTCCTGTGCCAACGGTGGCGGTTACTACCACTACTCCTATGCTGTGGTGCGGGGTTGCGCCCGGGTCTTGCCGGTGGATGTCTACGTGCCCGGATGCCCGCCGACCGCCGAGGCCCTGCTGTACGGCATTTTGCAGCTGCATCGGAAAATTCACCGCACCAACACTTTCTCGACGGGTTGGGGCGCCTCGACATGACACCCGCAAAGCTCGACCGTTTGGAGGGGTTCCTGACCGAAAAATTTTCCGGTCTGCGGCGCGAGCGTGCCGGAGCGGCCTTGGTGGTTTGGGTGGATCCGGAGAACCTCGTGGCCACCATGACCCGCCTGCGGGATGATGCCGATCTGGATTTTCGTCTGTTGATCGACCTGGCCGGGGTTCACTACCCGGAGCGGGAAAAACCCCTTGAGGTGGTCTACCAGTTGTTGTCCGTGTATCGGAATCACCGTCTGCGGGTCAAGGTTCCTTTGCGCGATGGCGAGCCTATCCCCTCCGTGATCGGGGTCTGGAGCAGCGCCAACTGGTATGAACGGGAAGCTTACGAGATGTTTGGCATCCTGTTCTCCGGGCATCCAGATTTGCGCCGTCTGTTGACGGAGTATGATTTTGACGGTTACCCCTTGCGCAAGGAGTTTCCAGTGACGGGCCATTTTGAGGTCCGCTACGATCCAAATCAGGGGCGCGTGGTGCGGGAACCCGTTCAGCTGGGCATTCCGGATCGCGAATCTTACGGTCGCAAACGGATCTGAACCCGATTCGGTATGGGGGAGTGAGGAAAAGTCTGATGCCCGATAGCGAACAGCTCCAGAGTTACACGCTCAACTTCGGTCCCCAACACCCGGCTGCCCATGGGGTGCTGCGCCTGGTGCTGGAGTTGGATGGCGAAATGGTGGTACGGGCCGATCCACACATCGGTTTTTTGCATCGGGGAACAGAAAAGCTTCTTGAGCACAAGACCTATCTCCAGGGTCTTCCCTACTTTGACCGCCTGGACTACATGTCCCCCATGGCACAGGAGTATCCGTGGGTGCTGGCCATCGAGCGGATGCTGGGGATCCAGGCGCCGGAACGGGCCCAGTATATCCGAGTGATCTTTGCCGAGCTGACCCGCATCCTGAACCATCTTTTGTTCCTGGGCGCCCATGGTCTGGATGTCGGCGCCATGACCATGTTTATCTACAGCTTCCGGGAACGGGAGCGTATTCTTGACATGTCCGAGGCGGTGTGTGGGGCGCGGATCCATGCGGCCTACTTCCGCCCCGGTGGCGTGGCGATGGATCTTCCGGATGGTCTGATCGAGAAGATCAAGGAGTTTGCCCAGGATTTTCCGGCAAAGATTGACGAATATGAGACCCTGTTGACCGGGAACCGCATCTGGAAGCAGCGCCTTGTCGATATTGGCGTCGTCTCTCCAGAACAGGCGCTGGATCTTGGCTTTGTCGGCCCCATGCTGCGTGGGTCGGGCATCGCCTACGACCTGCGCAAAGCGGAACCCTACGATGTCTATGATCGGTTGGATTTCGATATTCCAATCGGCAAAAATGGCGATTGTTATGATCGGTATCTGGTTCGGGTCGAGGAGTTGCGCCAGAGCAACCGGATCATTTTGCAGTGCCTGGAACAGATGCCCTCCGGCCCGGTCAGGCATGACGACTTCAAGGTTTCTACCCCCTATCGCGAAGAGATGCAAAGCGGCATGGAGTCGCTGATCCACCACTTCAAGCTGCACTCGGAAGGGTTTACCGTGCCAGCCGGGGAGATTTACACGGCTGTGGAGACTCCCAAGGGGGAGATGGGGGTCTACCTCGTGTCGGATGGGACCAACAAACCCTACCGGGTCAAGATCCGGGCAGCCGGCTTCAACCATTTGCAGGCTATTGAGCCTATGGTCAAGGGGCATTTGCTGGCCGATGTCACCACCTGCGTGGGAACGATCGATATTGTGTTTGGCGAGATTGACCGCTGATGGACGCCCCCTTTACCGTGAGACGTGAGACGCGACAATCATGAGTGAATCACCGGGAGAGACCAGTGGCGAAGTGAAACCGTGTTTTTCACCTGCGGCGTTGCGTGAGGTGGAAACGATTTATGCCCGCTATCCGGCAGAGTATCGGCGCTCTGCGTTGCTGCCCATCCTGCATCTGGCACAGCGGGAGTTTGGCGGCTGGCTCTCCCGCGAGGCGCTGGCCTATGTGGCTGAGCTGACAGGTATTCCCCCGGTCCGGGTCAACGAGGTGGCGACTTTTTACACGATGTACAACCTGCGGCCCGTGGGCCGGTATCACGTCCAGGTCTGCACCAATATTTCGTGCTGGCTGTGTGGCTCGGATGCGGTGGTGAAGGCGTTGCAGGAGAGGTTGCAGCTCGGCTGGGGTGAAACGAGCGTGGATGGCCGGTTCACCCTGTCGGAGGTTGAATGCCTGGGGGCTTGTGTCAACGCGCCCGCCGTGCAGATCAATGATGACTATCATGAGGATTTGACGCCCGACAAGGTGGCGGAAATCATTGACCGGCTTCCCTGAACGGAACCGGTCCAATGGAAGGTGCTGGCATGACTGAAACACCCGGGGAGAGAGTCGTATACCGCAACGTGGATCGCCAGGACGGTCATCTGCTGGCCGTGGCCCGGGAGCATGGCGCCTACGAAGCGGCCCGCAAGGCGCTGGCCATGAGCCGCGAGGCGGTGATCGACGAGGTGAAAAAGTCCAATCTGCGGGGGCGGGGCGGGGCCGGTTTTCCGGCTGGCATGAAGTGGTCGTTCATTCCCAAGGATACCAAACGCCCGCACTATCTGATCTGCAACGCCGATGAGGGCGAACCCGGAACCTGCAAGGATCGGGAAATTTTGCGGCGCGATCCCCACCTGCTGATCGAAGGGATGATCATCGCCGCCTATGCCGTGCAGGCCGAACGCGGCTACATCTACATTCGCGGCGAATTTTACCGCGAGACCGAGCGCCTCCAACAAGCTGTGGACGATGCCATCGCTGCCGGGATTCTGGGAGATAACGTCCTGGAGAGTGGTCACCGGTTTCATCTGGCGGTCCACCGGGGCGCCGGGGCCTACGTCTGCGGTGAAGAGACAGGCCTGATCGAGTCTCTGGAAGGAAAAAAGGGCCAGCCGCGTCTGAAACCCCCGTTTCCGGCCAATGTGGGATTGTACGATTGCCCCACGGTGATCAACAACGTGGAGACCCTGGCGGCGGTGCCGGCCATCCTGGCCAAAGGGGGGGAGTGGTATGCCGGGTTGGGTGTGCCCAAATCGAATGGCACCAAGGTGTTCAGCGTGTCGGGCCATGTGGTGCGTCCTGGCAACTATGAGGTGCCGCTGGGCATTCCACTAAAAAAATTGATCGAAGAGTACGCCGGCGGGGTACGCGGGGGTTGGGACAACCTGAAGGGGGTGATCCCCGGCGGCTCCTCCACGCCCGTTCTGCGGGCCGAGGTGTGCGCCACCATTGCCATGGACTACGAATCCCTGGCCAAGGCCGGGACCATGTTGGGGGCCGGTTCGGTGATCGTGATGGACAAATCGGTCTGCATCGTGCGGGCCATTGCACGGCTGTCGCGATTTTATCGGCATGAGTCGTGTGGACAATGCACCCCCTGCCGGGAAGGAACGGGTTGGCTGGCGCAGATCATGAACCGCCTGGAAGCGGGGCATGGCGCCGTGGGTGATGTCGAGTTGTTGAAAAACATTTGTGACAACATATCGGGCAAGACCATCTGCGCCCTGGGTGATGCGGCGGCCATGCCGGTTGCCGGGGCCATCCGGGCTTTTCCGGAAGAGTTTGATTATCATATCAAGCACGGTCGGTGCATGGTGGGATGAGGAGCGACGGAGACGATGCCTACCCTGATCATCAACGGTAAGGAGGTCACGGTCGAACCGGGAACGACCATCATGGAGGCCGCCCGGCGACTGGAGATCCACATTCCCCATTTTTGCTTCCACCCCGGATTGTCGGTGGCGGGGAATTGCCGGATGTGCATGGTGGAGGTGGAGAAGATGCCGCGTCCCGTGGCCTCCTGCGCCATGCCGGTCGCCGAAGGGATGGTGGTGCAGACGGAAAGTGCGTTGGCCCAGAAGGCCCGCAAAGGGGTGATGGAGCTTTTGCTCATTAACCATCCTCTGGATTGTCCGGTCTGTGACCAGGGGGGGGAGTGCGACCTCCAGGATCTGGCCCTGAAGTATGGCCCGGATCGGAGCCGGTATACGGTGACCAAACGCCAGGTTCGCAACAAGGATCTGGGCCCGCTGATCGAAACCGAGATGGACCGCTGCATCCATTGCACCCGCTGCATCCGTTTTTCGCAGGAGGTGGCCGGTGTCGAAGAGATGGGGGCCATGCATCGCGGCGACCATATGGAGGTGGGGCCCTGGGTGGAGGGCGTCCTCAGCTCCGAGATGGCGGGCAACATGGCAGAGATCTGTCCCGTTGGCGCCTTGAACGACAAGCCGTTCCACTTTCAGGCCCGGGGGTGGGAGTTGCAGACGGTGGACGGTGTTTGCGGTCACTGCGCGGTGGGCTGCCAGGTGCGTTGGCAATCCCAGCAGGGCCGCATCAAGAGGGTTCGGGCTGGCCACTGTGCCCCGATCCATGGCGATTGGATTTGCGACAAGGGGCGCTTTGCCTATGACGGGTTGTCCGTGGCGCGCCTGACCATGCCCATGCTCCGCAAGGAGGAGGTTCTGGCGGCAACGACCTGGAAGGCGGCGCTTGCCCGGGCTGGGGAGATTTTGCGTGGCGTGGCCCCGGAGGAGATCGCCGGGCTGGCGGGTGAGTATCACCTGAGCGCCGAGGATCTCTTTGCGTTTCAGGATCTGCTGCGCTATGCCGTCGGGACGCCGCATCTGGACCATCGGTTGCGGCAGAGGGATTTCAGCGGGGACGAACACCCCCTGACGCGGGGTGACCTGCTGTTGAATACCCCTCTGGCGGATTGGCCGCAGGCGGATTGTATCGTTCTGGTCGGCTGTGATCCGCGCCAGGAAGCGCCCATCTTGAACTGGCGCGTCCGGCAGGCGGCTCTGGCGGGGGCCAGGGTGTTCTCTGTCAACCCGCGCCGTTTGCATGCGACCTTTCCAGGCCTGGAGGAGCTGGTGCAGCCGCCTGGCCTTGAAGGGGAGTTTCTGGATCAGGTGTTGAAGGCGCTCAAGGCCAAGAAAGCGGGGGCGACGCCGGCGGCCCGCGTGGCAGCCGCCCTGAAGGGAGCGCAGCGACCCGTGTTGCTTCTGGGGGCGCATGCAGTCAACCATCCGCAGGCGGAAGTGCTGCGGCGGCAGGCGGTGGCGATCCTGGAAGGGTGTGGCGGCCTGGCCGGGGCGTGGCGTGGTTACAATCGTCTGACTGCTCCGGGGAGTTCCGTGACCGCCCAAGACATGGGGGTCGTGCCGCATCGCGGGCCTGGATATCGGCCCATGGCGCAGGTTGGTTACCACGCCACCGAAATCTTGCGTCGGGCAGCCGAGGGTACGATCAAGGTGCTCGTGCTGCTGGCGACGGACCCCCTTTTGGATGGGGTGGATGCGGATCTGGCCCGTGCGGCCATAAGTCGCGCCCAGGTGATCTGGATCGGCGCCCATCGCTCGCCCACGATGGAGCGGGCGGCGGTTGTGCTGCCTGCCGCCGTTGCCATGCCGGAACAGGATGCCCTGACCACCAACGCCGAAGGGCGGGTGCAGCGGAGCGCCCAGTCCGTGCCTCCGCCGGGAGACGCACGACCGGTGTGGCGTATCATGCGCGCCTTGAGTGACCATCTCTCCCGCCCCCTGGGATACAACAACCTGGCGGCGTTGCGTGCGGCCATCATTGCAGTGGACCCGGCTTATGATGTGCTGACGCTGCCTGTCGGGGAGTTGTCCCCGCTGCCGTCGGCTCTGATGGTGACGACGGGGTTGGCGGCCAAGTTCAAGGCAGCGGCTGCGACCACAAGGAGCGGGTTGACTCTGGTTTTGGAGCCCTCGCTCTGGCGCTCGGATACCGTGGCACGCGCTTCGGTCACCATGGAAAAACTCGCTGTGCGTCAGCAGGTGCGGATCAATCCCGGCGATGCTGGGCGCCTGGGGGTCGGCGAGGGTCAAAGGGTGCGCCTGACCTGCGGCGACAAGAGTGTGGATGCGGTTGCCACATGCGATGGCGCCATTCCCGAAGGGATGCTGTTTGGCCACCATGGCGTGGAGGGCGAAGGTGTACAGAGCCTGTGCAGTTGGGAGACGGGTTCTCCTGCCGTCAATGTGACGGTGTCGTAGCGGGCGAGGGTCAGTGACACGACAGAGCTGAGAGTGGAACCGGGACAGAGCATGGCTGGATTTTTGGAGTGGATACAATTAAACGGACAGGATCTGTTCGGCGTGGTCTGGCCGCTGGTGTGGACAGTGATCAAGATTGCCGTTCTGCTGGCCCCCCTGATGTTTTGTGTGACCTACCTCACCTGGGCGGAGCGGCGGATCATCGGCGCCATGCAGGTGCGTCCCGGGCCCAATCGGGTGGGCATTTTCGGCCTGCTGCAACCGTTGGCCGATGCTGTCAAGTTGTTCGTCAAGGAGACCCTGATTCCGACCGGTGCCGATGTGCCGGTGTTTTTGCTGGCGCCGTTGATCACGCTTGGCATGGCTCTGGTGGCCTGGGCGGTGGTGCCGTTTTCGGCGGAGTTGATCCTGGTGGATGTCAATGTGGGCATCCTCTACGTCCTGGCCATCTCCTCCCTGGGTGTGTATGGCGTTTTGATGTCGGGTTGGTCCTCCAACTCCCGGTACGCATTCCTGGGCTCCATGCGCGCCGCGGCGCAGATGGTCTCCTATGAAGTTTCCCTGGGGTTCACGATCATTCCGGTGGTCATGCTGGCCGGCAGCCTCAGCCTCAAGGATATCGTCGCTTCACAAGGCGATGTATGGAACGTGATCCCCCTTCTGCCGCTGTTCGTCATTTATTTCATATCGGCTGTGGCGGAAACGAACCGGGCGCCGTTCGACATGGTGGAGGCGGAAGCGGAGTTGGTGTCGGGCTTTGCCACCGACTATTCGGCCATGTCCTACGGGATGTTTTTTCTCGGCGAATATGCCAACATGATCCTGGTCTCCACGCTCGGCGCCCTGATGTTTCTCGGAGGGTGGCTCCCACCCCTGGGCATGCTGGGATTCATTCCCGGCATTGTCTGGCTGATGATCAAGATTGGTCTGCTGTTGTTCGTGTTTCTCTGGATCCGGGCGACGTTTCCCCGTTACCGTTATGACCAATTGATGCGCCTGGGGTGGAAGGTGTTCCTGCCGGTCTCCCTGTTCTGGGTGTTTCTGACGGGGTTGGTTTTGCATCTCACCGGGCAGATTCCAGGATGAGGACGACCATGGGCCTGAATGTGAACGTGAAAGAGTTTTTGGCAAGCTTTGCCCTCCTGGAGCTTTTCTCCGGCATGAGCGTGACCTTGAAGCACATGTTCAAGCCCAGGATCACCGTGCAATATCCGGAGGAGAAGACCCCGCTCTCGCCCCGTTTTCGGGGTGAGCATGTGTTGCGGCGGCACGAGGATGGCGCGGAGCGCTGCGTTGCCTGCAAGTTGTGTGAAGCCGTCTGTCCGGCGCAGGCGATCTATATCGAAATCGATCCCGCCTCGTCGGCGGCGAAGCGGCTCACGCGGACTTATGACATCGACATGGCCAAGTGCATTTTTTGCGGCTTTTGCCAGGAGGCCTGCCCAGTCGATGCCATTGTCCTGGGACCGAATTTTGAATATGGTGCAGAGACGCGGCAAGGGATGATATATCGCAAGGAAAAGTTGCTTGCCAATGGAGAGTTTTGGAAACGGCAGGTCGATGACAACCTCAGGATTAATGCCAGGTATCGCTAGCGGGGTGGAGGGTCCATGTCTTCGGTGGCGGATTTTGTTTTTTATTTTTTTGCGGCCATCCTGATCGTCGCGGCGATACGGGTTGTCACGGTGCGCCATCCGGTGCATGCGGCCTTGTTTCTGGTGTTGACCTTTTTTTCGGCAGCCGGGATTTTCGTGCTGTTGCGGGCCGAGTTTTTGGCGGCGGTGCTGGTGATGGTCTACATGGGGGCGGTGGCGGTCCTTTTCCTCTTTGTGGTGATGATGCTGGATGTGGACTTTGCCGCCTTGCGTCGGGGGGCGTTGGAGCATTTGCCCCTGGGCCTGACGGTTGGAGCGGTCATCCTGGTGGAACTTGTGGCCGCGCTGCTCTCCTACCATGTTACGGTTACGCCGCCCGAAGGGGATGGGGTGCCCAATACCTTGGCCATGGGACGCCTGCTCTACACCCGGTATCTTTTTCCGTTCGAGGTGGCATCGCTCGTACTTTTGATGGCCATGGTGGGGGCTATTGGGTTGACTTTGCGCCACCGAACGGTGGTGCGGAAACAGTGCATCTCCCAGCAGGTGGCGCGCAAGCGGGAGGATGCCGTCGTCCTCAAAAAGGTATCCCCCGGGGAAGGAGCGTAACCATGGTCGGCCTGAACCACTACCTGATCCTGGGCGCCGTCCTCTTCATGATTGGCTTGTTCGGAATCTTCTTGAATCGCAAAAATGTCATCATCATCCTCATGAGCGTTGAATTGATTTTGTTGGCGATCAACATCAACTTTGTGGCCTTCTCCCGATTTTTGGGAGATGGGACCGGGCAGGTGTTCGCCTTTTTTGTCATGACGGTGGCTGCCGCCGAGGCCGCCATTGGCCTGGCGCTTCTGGTCGCCTTTTTCCGCACCCGGGCCACCATCGATGTGGAAAAAATTGACTCCCTGAAGGGGTGATGACCTTGGATCGAGTGAGACTTCTCAAGTGGACGAGACCGGCACCATGAGCATGAACATTTGGATCCTTCTTTCACCCCTCGTGGGCGCCTTGATTGCCGGATTGCTGGGGCACCGGATCGGCAAACGCATGAGTCAGCAGGTGACCATTCTTGGGGTTGGCGTGGCCTTGGTTCTTTCCATCGCGGCGTTTTTTCGCGTTGCCGTCGAGGATGGTGCGATCGAGCATACGCAGATTGCCTCCTGGATTGTCTCCGGAAGCTTCGAGGTCAGCTTTGCCCTGCTGATCGACCGGCTGACTGCGGTCATGTTGATCGTGGTGACGGGTGTCTCCTGCATGGTCCACATCTACTCGGTCGGCTACATGGATGAAGATCCGGACCACTCCCGGTTTTTCAGCTATCTCTCCCTGTTCACCTTTGCCATGCTCATGCTGGTGACTGGAGACAATTTTCTCCAGCTCTTTTTCGGTTGGGAAGGGGTCGGGTTGGCCTCCTACCTCCTGATCGGTTTCTGGTTCAAGAAGGAGTCGGCCTGCGATGCCGCCATCAAGGCATTCCTGGTCAATCGGGTGGGTGATTTCGGGTTTGCCCTGGGCATCTTTACCATCTACATGGTGTTTGGCTCGCTGGATTACCAGAAGGTGTTTCACATGGCCACCACCGGGCAGTTTGTCCAGACGGTCGATTTTTTGTTCTGGGGCCCTGTGGACACCATGACCCTCATTTGTCTGCTGCTCTTTGTCGGAGCCATGGGAAAATCGGCCCAACTGGGATTGCACACCTGGTTGCCGGATGCCATGGAAGGCCCCACGCCTGTGTCGGCCCTGATCCACGCCGCCACCATGGTGACGGCTGGGGTGTTCATGGTGTGTCGCGCTTCGCCGCTGTTTGAACTGTCAGAGACCGCCCTGAGTGTCGTCACCGTGGTGGGGGCGGCAACGGCCTTTTTTGCTGCCAGTGTTGGATTGGTCCAGAACGATATCAAACGGGTTGTGGCCTACTCCACCTGCTCGCAGTTGGGTTACATGTTTTTCGCTGCCGGCGTTTCGGCCTACGCGGCATCCATGTTTCACCTGATGACTCATGCCTTTTTCAAGGCCCTGCTCTTTTTGGGCAGCGGTGCCGTCATCAGCGCCATGCATCATGAACAGGACATGCGTCTGATGGGGGGGCTGAAGAGCAAAATTCCTCTCACCTACGCCTTGATGATGGTCGGTACATTGGCTTTGACCGGTTTTCCGTTTTTTGCGGGCTTCTACTCCAAGGATGTGATCCTCGAATCCGCCTATGCCGCCCACTCCTGGACGGGCTCACTGGCTTGGTTGATGGGGATTGCGGCTGCGGCCATGACGACCTTCTATTCGTTTCGTTTGCTTTTCATGACATTTCACGGTCAACCGGCTGATCATCATGCCTGGGAACATGCCCATGATCCTTCCTGGAGCATGCGCGGGCCTTTGCTGGTCCTGGCTGTAGGGGCGGTCTTTGCCGGCTGGATTGGTTACCCGATGGTGGAAGAGGGGTGGTTCAAGGAGGCGGTGTTTCTGGCTCCCGGCCATCGCGCCCTGGCCCATGCCCATCATGTCGGAGCAGTGATCAAGTGGTTGCCGTTCGGCATGTTTTTGCTGGGCCTTGGTCTGGCCTGGAAGATGTATGTGCAGCAACCGGAGATACCGGTGCGTTTGGCGGCGGAGTGGCGGAAGCTTCACCACTTTTTGTTGAACGCCTGGTATTTTGACCGACTTTATGACCGCCTGTTTGTACAGCCGGCGCGCTTGATCGGCGAAGGGTTGTGGCGGACAGGGGATGAGACCATCATCGATGGCTATGGCGTCAATGGCCTTGCGGCCCAGGTGGAACGCCTGGCGAACCGGATGCGCCAGTGGCAAACGGGGTATCTTTACCACTATGCCTTTGCCATGTTGGTCGGAGTTGTGGTTCTGGTGACCTGGTATGTGTGATCCGGTGTTGCGGCGATGCGCCGGTTGGTGAAATGCGGGAGACGAGAGCGGGGATAGCGGTATATGTTGAGTCTGGTGACCTTTCTTCCCCTGGCGGGTGCCGTGGCCATTCTGCTGGTGATCCGGAGCGATGCCTCGGCGCGGCTCACGGCGTTGGGCCTCTCGCTGGTGACATTCCTGTTGAGCCTGCGGCTCTACGCTGACTTTGACACCACCACGGCAGCGTTTCAGTTTCTTGAAGAGTATGCCTGGTTGCCCGGCCTCGGGATCACCTATCGCATGGGTGTGGATGGGATCAGTCTGCCTCTGGTTCTGCTCACCACGCTGTTGACCCCCATCTGTATTCTGGCCTCCTGGGAGTCGGTCAAGGTGCGGGTCCGGGAGTACATGATCGCCTTTCTGGCCCTGGAGAGTTTTGTCGTGGGTGTGTTTTGCGCCCTTGATTTTATGCTCTTCTACATTCTGTGGGAGGCGATGCTGATCCCCATGTTTTTGATCATCGGCGTGTGGGGGGGGCCGCGCCGGGTTTATGCAGCACTGAAATTTTTTCTCTATACCCTGGCCGGTTCGGTCGTCATGTTGATCTGTGTGCTGGTCCTGACCAACAAAGGGAACACCTTCAGCATCCCGGAACTGATGAAACTGCACCTGCCGCCAGGTTTGCAGATGTGGCTCTTCCTGGGATTTTTGGTCTCTTTTGCCGTCAAGGTGCCGATGTGGCCGGTGCATACCTGGTTGCCGGATGCCCATGTGGAGGCGCCCACAGCCGGATCGGTGATCCTGGCAGGAATCTTATTGAAAATGGGTGCTTATGGGTTCTTGCGCTTTTCTCTGCCCATGCTGCCGGACGCTTCTCTCTATTTTGCCCCCCTGATTTATGGCCTCTCGCTGGTGGCGGTGGTTTATACCGCCCTGGTGGCCCTGGTGCAGACCGATTTGAAAAAGCTGATTGCCTACTCGTCCGTTTCGCACATGGGGTTCGTGACCTTGGGGCTGTTTGCTTTCAATCAACTGGGCATCGAGGGGAGCATCCTCCAAATGGTCAGTCATGGTTTGGTTTCCGGTGCGCTCTTCCTTCTGGTTGGCGTGATATACGACCGGTTGCACACCCGAGACATTGCACGGTTTGGCGGGCTGGCGTTGCGGATGCCGGTTTATGCCACCTTGTTCATGATTTTCACCATGGCCTCGGTGGGGCTGCCGGGGACCAGCGGTTTTGTCGGGGAGTTTCTCATCCTGCTGGGGTTGTTTGCCACCAGCAAGGGCGTGACGGTGGTGGCCGCGACCGGCCTGGTGCTGGGGGCTGCCTATATGCTTTGGATGTTTAAAAAGGTGGTGTTCGGCGAAATACGCCATGACGATGTACGCACCCTCACCGATCTGACCCCCCGGGAGTTGGCCTTGTTTGTGCCCCTGGTCGTCCTGGTATTCTGGATCGGCTTCAGCCCGGATCCATTCCTGAAGGTCATGCATGTTTCTGTGGATAATTTGTTGACGCAACTGGCCGCCGGCAAAACAATAGGGGTGCATACGACCTTGGCCATGCATTGATGCGACCCTGACTCCGGACCTGGTCAGGCCCGGAGCCAGACAATCCGCCACACGCGGGATTTCCCTGGACTGAATTGGAGACGTTGAACCCATGTCCTTACCCATGCCGGAGATCAACCTGATCCCAATGTTGCCGGAGATCGTCATTGCCCTTGCGGCGCTGGGCCTGCTGTTGGTGGGGGCTTGGCAGGAGAAGCACGGGGGCGGCAGTCTGGTCGGATTCGGGACCGTGCTGGCCATCCTTTTGGCCGCCCTCCTGACCTATGGTAGCGGGGATGATCGGATCACCGAGACGTTTGGCGGCATGTTCGTAGCGGATCCGTTTGCCAGCTTCATGAAAATGCTGATGTACGCTGGAGCGATCCTGCCCATCCTGATGTCATGGGATGCCCTGCAACGCATGGACATGCTCAACGGTGAGTATTTTGTGCTCAACCTTTTTGCCCTGCTGGGCGGCATGATCATGGCTTCCAGCGGAGACTTTTTGACCCTCTATATGGGTTTGGAGATGATGTCCCTCTCCATCTACGTTCTGGCTGGGTATCGCCGGGACAATGCCCTGGCCAACGAGGCCGGTTTGAAATATTTCATTCTGGGATCGATGGCTTCGGGGCTCTTCTTATATGGTGTCAGCCTGATCTATGGCGCCACGGGGGGCATCACTTTCTCCGGCATTCAGGAAGCCATGTTGGCGGGTGGGAGTGCCCATATGGGTACGCGGTTGGGTGTCATTCTGGTCATCTCCGGGTTGGCATTCAAAGTGGCTGCGGCGCCGTTCCACATGTGGTCACCGGATGTTTATGAAGGTTCTCCCACGCCGGTCACGGCTTTCATGTCCGCACTGCCCAAGATAGCCGGCTTTGCCGCAATCTATCGGGTGTTGCCCGGCGCCTTCGCTTCGATGCACGGGCAATGGGGAGCTGTGTTGCAATTTCTCAGCATCATATCCCTGGCCGTCGGCGCCTTTGCCGCCATACCGCAGACCAACATCAAACGCATGTTGGCCTACTCTTCCATCGGCCATGTGGGATATGCCCTGATCGGTTTGGTGCCGGGAACGTCGCTTGGCTATCGCAGCATCCTGATCTATCTGGCCATTTACCTGTTCATGAACATGGGCGCCTTCGCTGTGGTTCTCGTGTTGGCGAGGGACGACGTGGGCGAATCCATCCAGGATTATCGTGGCCTGGCCCATAAAAGGCCCCTTCTCGCTGCTGTCATGGCCATTTTCATGTTCTCCATGGCGGGGATTCCGCCCCTGGCAGGCTTTATCGGCAAGCTGCACATTTTCATGGCTGCGGTGAATGGCGGCCATGTCGGCTTGGCTCTGGCGGGCGTGTTGTTCTCGGCTGTGGCTGCGTTCTACTACCTGCGCGTCGTCAAGGTGATGTATTTTGAACAGCCGGAGCGGGGTTTTCAGATGCGGGTGGGTGGGTTCAGCGGTGCGGTTCTGGCCCTCAGCACCTTCCTGGTCCTGTTTTGGGGCGTGCAACCGGGACGCTTGTTGGCCTGGGCAGAGGCTTCGGTCACATCGTTTATGTAGGCTGGGGCGGTAAGCTGTATGATGGGTGACGCCATGCTTCCCATTGCGCAGAGCATGCTGAATGTAAAATTTCCCAAAAAACACAATCTTGAAGAGTTGGCCAAGATCATCAGGGAGAGTGGAGCCATGATCCCGGAAGAGTTTGAACCTCTGCTGGGCTATTCTGAATGTGCTTCCACCTTTCGTTATGACCCATACCCGGAGTCTCAGCCTGAACCTGAACGAGACCATGCTGTCATCTTGTCGGGTCATCTTTTGCGGCATGTGGAGAGCCTGCTGGCCAAAAGTTGAAGACATTTTCCTCCATGCAACACATTCTTTTCCAGGCCGCATCCGAAGTCGGAGGTGTGCTGCCCCTTGAGCGTTTCATGGAATTGGCCCTGTACCATCCAGAGCGGGGCTATTATATGCAGCGACGGGCTCGTGTTGGTCGCTCGGGGGACTTTGTCACCTCGCCGGAGATTACCTCCCTTTTTGGGGAGATGTTGGCGGTGCAATGGGTTGAAGTGTGGGAACGACTGGGACGGCCCGAGAGGTTCGATCTGGTGGAGTTGGGTGCAGGGTCGGGACAGTTGGCAGCGGATCTGTTGACGACAGCCCGGAATTTTCCAAAGTTTGCGCACGCACTGCACTATACGATTGTGGAAAACAGTCCAGATTTTCGCGCACGCCAGCAGAGAAGGTTGGCTGAGGCGTGTGCGGTGGGTTTCCGGGTGACATGGCATCCGGATTTGATCGCTCTGACCACCAGCCTGGGGGAGCAGGTGGTAGGGGGCGTGCTCTCCAATGAATTTTTTGACGCCTTACCGGTCCATGGGGTGGAAATGACCGAAAGTGGGTTGCGCGAACGGGGTGCAACCTGGGATGGTGAACGCTGGCAGGCGGTTTCCATGCCGTTGTCGGACGGGGTGGCAGCGGAGTACTTTGCCCGGCGCGGGATCACCCTGGCGACTGGCTATCAAACCGAATTAGGTCGGCAAGGGTGGGAGTGGATGCACCGTTTGGGGACGATTTTGCGGCGCGGTGTCATAGTGACGATCGATTATGGCTATCCAGAGCGTGAATACTACCACCCGGTTCACCATGCGGGTCACTTGGTGGGGCATCGGCAGCATGTGAGAGTGGATGACCCCCTTGCCAGCCCTGGTGAG
This sequence comes from Magnetococcales bacterium, assembly GCA_015231175.1. NCBI lineage: Bacteria > Pseudomonadati > Pseudomonadota > Magnetococcia > Magnetococcales > Magnetococcales bacterium. Next base: position 32,904 of record JADGBZ010000027.1, read on the forward strand.
ATGGACCTGACGGCCCATGTCGATTTTTCAGCTTTAGCCAAGAGTGGTGAGCGAGCAGGGTTGAAAACCCTGGGATTTACGACGCAAGGGTGGTTTCTGTTGGGGTTGGGTATTTTGGCGCGGTTGGAAAAATTGTTGACCCACGACAGAATGACGCCAGAAGGAAGAGAACAACTCCAGCGGGCGGTGCAGCGCTTGATCATGCCTGATGCGATGGGGGAGCGGTTCAAGGTCTTGGCACAGGGGAGAGGTCTGGATTCCGATACGGTTCTTGCCGGTTTTGGGTTGAATGATCAACGAAGGCGTTTGTAGAATGCCCGGTTGAGCTTTTTCGTCATGATTCAGCACCAGGCCACACCCTTGCCCACGCGCGGGGTGCAGGGGGCTGGTTCCCTGGCAAGGAGTTGGCCAGAGTCCCGGTGGGGTGCGGGGCGCAGCTCTAACAAAGGCTTCCTTGTCCAAATTATCCAAGCTTTTCAAGCTTTTCCTGACGGGGTGCTGAATCATCACGCTTGGTCAATGGTCAGGGGTAAACAGATAGAGATGAGGTTGGCATGGGCATTCTTGCAGGAAAACGAGGCTTGATTTTCGGAGTGGCCAATGAGCGGAGCATTGCCTGGGGGATAGCCCAGGCCTGTCATCGGGAAGGGGCCATCCAGGGTTTTACCTATTTGGGAAGTGCCCTGGAAAAACGTGTACGTCCCCTCGCCGAGGGGTTGGGATCCCGTTTTGTGGTCCCCTGCAATGTGACAGCCGAAGAGGATATGGCAGCCGTCTTTTCACGGGCGCAAGAGGAGTGGGGTGGGGTGGATTATATTGTTCACTCGGTCGCCTTTGCGCGCAAGGAAGAGTTGAAAGGTCATTTTTATCAGACCACCCCGGAAGGGTTTCGCGTCGCCATGGAGACGTCGGTATATTCCCTGGTCAGCATGTGCCGTCACGCGGCGCCCTTGATGACCTCCGGGGGTAGTGTGCTGACACTCTCCTACCTGGGCGCCGAGCGGGTGGTCCCACATTACAATGTGATGGGCGTTGCCAAGGCCGCTTTGGAGGCCAGCGTGCGCTATCTGGCCGTGGATCTGGGACCACGCCAGATACGGGTCAACGCCATTTCGGCTGGTCCCATCAAGACTTTGGCCGCTTCGGGTATCGGGGATTTCAAGGAGATCCTGAATTGGAACCGGGACAACGCCCCCATGCGGCGTAATGTGGATATTGCCGAGGTGGCTGAAGCGGCAGTATTCCTGCTCTCCTCCATGGGGCGTGGTGTGACCGGAGAGGTGTTGCATGTGGATGCCGGATACCATGTGGTGGGGATGCGGGCCGAGGATATTCCCGATGATGGGCTCCCTGCCCCTGCCGCTTGAGAGCCAAGTGCAACCTAGTGGCTCAACCATGTTGATTTGATGTGCAGGCAAGCCATGAATCGGGGTCCAGGGGGCTGGCTCCCTGGCTTTGTCCAGGGCAGCGCCCTGGTGGGGTTCGGGGCGAAGCCCTGACAAAGGCTTTCATT
>JADGBZ010000027.1:34437-40917 GCA_015231175.1 Magnetococcales bacterium
TGCGGAATAGTCACGAAAAGTGAACACTTCAAATCATGTCGGTTGAGCCACTAGTGTGACCTTACCCTTGCAAGAAAGGCTTGGCTATAAAAGTCCTTGTCAGGGCTTCGCCCAGAACCCCACCAGGAGGAAAGGCACAGCCCTTCCTCCTGGACCTCCATCCCAGTCTTTCAATCGTTTTTTTGGTTGATGCTGAACAGATACTCGGTTTATTGGCTGATGCAGGAGACAATCCGTGGGAGGAAGCAGTTGTGGTCGTTTGTTTCGGGTGGTGACATTTGGCGAGAGTCATGGACCAGCCATCGGTGGTGTGGTGGAGGGGTGCCCAGCCGGATTGCACCTGAATGAGGCGGATATCCAAGTGGATCTTGACCGGAGGCGCCCAGGAAAGAATCGGTTTACGACCCAGCGTCGGGAACCTGATCGGGTGCGTATCCTGTCCGGCTTGTACGAGGGCCGAACGACAGGAACCCCCATCGGGTTGTTGATTGAAAACACCGATCAACGCTCGCGTGACTATACCACGATCCAGGATTTGTTTCGCCCGGGACATGGAGATTATACCTATTGGCGTAAATATGGCATACGGGATCCTCGCGGGGGTGGACGTGCCTCGGCCCGGGAGACAGCAGTGCGGGTGGCAGCCGGGGCCATTGCGCGCCAATTGCTGGTGACACAAGGGGTGCGGATACGCGGCGCCTTGATCGGAATGGGCGACATTGCCATCGACCGGCAACGCTGGGTGTGGGATGAGGTGGAACGGAACGCATTTTTTTGTCCCGACCCGGAAGTGGTTGCCAACATGGAAGCCTTGGTGGACACCCTGCGCACGGCAGGGGACTCTGTGGGGGCGTTGCTGGAGGTGGTTGCCTCGGGTGTGCCGGCAGGCTGGGGTGAACCCGTCTTTGATCGCCTCGACGCGGATCTGGCCAAGGCGGTGATGAGCATCAACGCCGTCAAGGGGGTCGAGATCGGTGCGGGCATGGCAGCGGCCAGGATGCGCGGCAGTGAGGCAGCGGATGAGATGGTCGCGGATGGTACGGTTCCTGGAGGCGTGCGTTTTTTGAGCAACAACTCTGGAGGGGTTCTGGCCGGTATTTCTACAGGTCAGGAGGTTGTGGTGCGGTTGGCCGTCAAACCTACCTCATCCATCCTGATGCCGAAACGCAGCGTGGATACGTCCGGTCGATCGAGGGAAGTTATCACCAATGGGCGGCATGATCCATGTGTTGGCATTCGGGCCGTGCCGGTGGCCGAGGCCATGGTGGCCCTGGTGCTGGCGGACTACTTCTTACAACAAAGAAGTTGCCAAAACTTGTTGCCGGCAGGGTGAGTGACGGGGCATATCTGCAGCAACGCCCGGCCACGCACCGGGGTCCAGAGGGCTGACTCCCTGACCGGGCCTTGAACTGCATCCTGGTGGGGTTCGGAGCGGAGCCCTGACAAAGGCTTTCATGTCCAAGTTTTTCTTAATAGAGAGCTGAACAGTTACCGTTTTTTGGAAGAGATATGGCCGAAATGATGATCAAGGCCAGTTACAAATGTGTCAACACACACGATGATCTGATAAGTGGACCAGCAGACAGCAGGTTTCCATGGGATGTGGACATGGGTTCCTGGGAGATCGGATGGGCGCATTGTTGCTGATTGGAGAGTGATGCCATGACATGGTTGGGGAGGGAGATCCAATGCAAAGAAAAGAGGCAGGGAAATTAGGAAATGTAGACACCCGGAGGAGATGAAAGTGAAAAATACGGGACTTTTTTTTACTTTTTACGGGAAATTATCTTGACAACTTGCGTGGAGAAATTTAGAAACGTGATTTCAGTGGGGATTAATTTAGATGATGGAGAAACGAGATGTCTTCAGATTTGTTGAAACGGGCTGCCGGTATCGTTGAATCCTATGTATCCAACAACGAGCTGCCAGCGGGGGAGATTGCAGGTCTTCTGAACAAGGTTTACAACTCCTTGGTGCAACTCTCTGCGTCGGAGGCAGGTGGTGGCTTGTCGGGCGGGGATGGCAGTGGCGTGGCGGGGCATGAGGATTCGCATTCCCGTATGATCAGGGGGAGTGGGCGTGAGTCCGCAGTCGCCGATTTGAAAACATCGGAGCGGGAACTGAGGAACACGAAACCAGAGCCGATCATTCCCATCAGCGAGGCCGTGCGGGAAGATGCGGTCATCTGTCTGCTCTGCGGCAAGGCCTGCAAGGCCCTCAAAGGACACTTGACACGTTCCCACAAGATTACCATCGACGACTATCGGAAGATGTTTGATTTGCCAAAAAGTTTCCAGTTGGTCTCCCCGGCCTATTCCGAAAAACGGCGCAAGTTGGCCATTGATGCCGGCCTTGGTGAAAAATTGCGTACCGCTCGTAATCGTAATCGGGACAACCAGGAATAACATCCGGCCAGAGTGAGGTTTGCGTCAGGGGTCGGCAGAGGGGTGCTGTTTGTCCCAGCATTTCTTTGTATGGACCTGTGGGGGATATCAGAAACTTCCGAAGGGTGGAGGATCTGGCCGGGCACTGTTCCGCACACTGGCGGGGGTGGGGCAGCTACCCGGTGAGCATCCCGGTTCCCTGGTCGTGGCTCCGTGCGCCCGAGATGATGGCCGAAGCGGCAAGCGGTTGGTTGGCGTGGCGGCATGCCTTGTCGGGTGAGGCGTCGGGTCTGCCTGGCTGTTTCACCACCCGGCCACGCATCGGGGTCCAGGGGGATGGCTCCCTGGCAGGTCAAGGACGGCGTCCTGGCGGGGTTCGGGGCGAAGCCCTGACAAAGGCTTTCATATCCAGGCTTTTCTTGAAAGGGGACTGAATAGTTACGCTGTCAAGAGGGCGGGGACTCGTCAGGATGGCATGGCCCGGTTTGTTGCAGAAGTGGTTGCAGGTACCGGCCTGTCCAGGAGTCCGGGCATTGGGCGAGGGTCTCCGGGGTGCCTGCGGCGATGAGCCTTCCCCCCTGGTCACCACCCTCTGGCCCCAGATCCAAAACCCAGTCGGCGGCCTTGATGACATCGAGGTTGTGTTCGATGACCACTACGGTGTTGCCCGCTGCGACAAGGTGCTGCAAGACCTCAAGAAGCTTGCGAATGTCGTCGAAGTGAAGTCCGGTGGTGGGTTCGTCGAGAATGTAGAGTGTCCTGCCCGTGGCACGGCGGGACAGCTCCCGGGCGATCTTGACCCGCTGCGCTTCGCCACCGGAGAGGGTGGTGGCGGCTTGGCCCAGGCGTATGTAGCCCAGGCCAACATCCAGGAGCGTTTGCAGCTTGGCTTGAGTGGTGGGAATGGCCTGGAAAAAGGCTGTCGCCTCCTCGATGGTCAAATGTAAAATTTCTGCGATGTTCTTGCCTTTGTAGAGAATTTCCAGAGTTTCCCGATTGTAGCGGACCCCTTTGCAGGCGTCGCACGGGACGTGGAGATCGGGGAGAAAATGCATCTCGATCTTGATCAGCCCTTCCCCGGCGCAGGCCTCGCAACGGCCACCTTTGACATTGAAACTGAACCGTCCCGGCTGATAGCCCCTGGCCCTGGCTTCGGGCACGCCGGCCAGCAGGTCGCGTATGGGTGTCAAGAGACCCGTATAGGTGGCTGGATTGGAGCGGGGCGTGCGGCCTATGGGTGATTGGTCGATATGGATCACCTTGTCCAGGTGTTGCAGGCCGTCGATACGAACGACGGGTCCACAAGGAATGCGGCTGTGGTATAACCTTTGAGCCAAGGCCGGATAGAGGGTATCCAGGATGAGGCTCGATTTGCCGGAGCCAGATACGCCTGTGACACAGGTCAACAAGCCAAGTGGAATGGTTGCAGTGACCCCTTTCAGATTGTGGGTGGTCACCCCCTCCAGAGTGATGTGACGCTCGGGAAGCGGGGGGCGGCGCCGGTTCGGGATCGGGATGGAGAGTTGGCCGGAGAGATATTTCCCGGTCAATGAGTCGGGGTGTTGGGCAATCTCCGTCGGCGATCCACTGGCCACCACCTGGCCCCCGTGCTCACCGGGTCCGGGACCAAGATCCAGGACATGGTCGGCGGCACGGATGGCCTCTTCGTCGTGTTCTACGATCACCACGGTGTTGCCCAGGTCACGCAGGCGGCGCAGGGAGTCCAGGAGGCGTTGGTTGTCCCTCTGATGCAATCCGATGCTTGGCTCGTCCAGGATGTAGAGCACACCCACCAACCCGGAGCCGATCTGGTTGGCAAGGCGGATGCGCTGTCCCTCGCCGCCCGAGAGGGTGGCAGCCGGGCGGTCCAAGGTCAAATAATCCAAACCGACTGCAATCAAAAATTGCAGGCGGTCGTGGATCTCTTTCAGGATGCGCTGGGCGATGGCGCTCTCCTGGGGTGTGAGGGTCAGGGTTTTCAGATAGGCATCGGCTTGGCGCAGGGGGAGGGCCGAGAAACCGGCAATGTTCAATGCGCCGATCCGGACGTGACGGGCTTCGAGACGCAGCCTCTCGCCATGGCATTCGGGACAGGGGGATGTGTTGCGATAGGGAGAGAGCTCTTCCCGAACATCGTCCGAATCGGTCTCCAGGTAACGCTTTTCCAGCATGTTCACCACCCCTTCCCAGGGGCGCATGGAGTTCATGCGACGACGAAATCCCTTGAACTTGAAACGTATTTTCTCTTCACCACTGCCGAACATGAGCAAATCCCGTGCGGGGGCGGGGAGTTCACCCCAGGGGCAGTGGATGTCGATGTTGCACTGCTCGGCGACGGTGTAGAGGAGCTCCTGATACATATGGGCTGCGGGTTTGGCCCAAGGGAGAATGGCGCCCTCCCGCAGGGTGATGGCCGGATTGGGGGCAATCAGTTCCGGGTCAAAGTACTCCTTGGTACCCAGGCCGTCACAACGCGGACAGGCCCCAAAAGGGTTATTGAAGGAGAAGAGACGTGGTTCCAGATGGGGGTAGGATATGTTGCAGTGGATACAGGCATGGCGTTCGGAAAAGAGCAACTCCCGGGGTGGATCTTCCAGAATTTGAATATGGACGATCCCTTCCGCCAGCCGCAGGGCCGTCTCCAGGGAGTCGGCAATCCGGGTGTGCAACCCGGCTTTCATCACCAGACGATCAACAACCACCTCCAAGGTGTGTTTGACGTTTTTGTCCAGCTTGGGTGGCTGTTCCAGGTCGTAGGTTTGATGATCGATCAGGATGCGGGTGAACCCTTGTTGCCGCAGCTCTCCCAGCTCCTTGCGATACTCCCCCTTGCGCCCCCGGACGATGGGGGCCAAAAGCATGAGCCGGGTTTGTTCCGGCAGAGCGACAAGGGTATCCACCATCTGACTGACGGTTTGGCTGGTGATGGGTCGTTGACAACCGTGACAGTAGGGGTGTCCGATGCGGGCAAAGAGGAGGCGCAGATAGTCATGCACCTCGGTGACGGTGCCGACCGTTGAACGCGGATTGCGGCTGGTGGTTTTTTGTTCGATGGCAATCGAGGGGGAGAGCCCTTCGATGGCGTCGACATCCGGTTTATCCTGGAGGGAGAGGAATTGCCGGGCGTAGGCGGAGAGGGATTCGACATAGCGGCGCTGGCCCTCGGCTGACAGGGTATCGAAGGCAAGGGAGGATTTTCCTGAACCTGACACGCCGGTGATGACGGTCAAGGCATCGCGTGGGATCTCCACATCGATATTTTTCAGATTGTGTTCGCGTGCGCCACGGATGATGATCTTTTTGTCGGACATAGGCTTGGCTTTGGCTCCTTGGCAAAGATGGGAGAGACACTACCATGACCCATTACATGGCGGAACTGATTTTGGCGGATCGGCCCGTGTTGCTGGTCGGCGGTGGCAAGGTGGCCCGGCGTAAACTCGAAGGATTGTTGGCTTGTGGAGCCCGGGTGCGCGTCATTGCCCCGGAGTTGGATCCCTGGATAAGCTCCCGCTTGGGGGGGGCGCTGGAGCATGTTGCCGAACCTTTCGATCCTGCGCATTTGTCGAAGGATGAACCACCTGTCCTGGTTTTTGCAGCCACCCGGGATGCCCGGTTGAACCGGGAGATTGCCCGTTTGTGCCGCGAAAGGGGGCTGTTGTGCAACTCTGCCGATGATCCGGGCGTCAGCGGATTTCTGGTCGCGGCGGTGGTGCGGCGTGGGCCGGTGGTGGTGGGGGTGGGTAGCGGCGGATTGAGCCCGGCGCTCTCCAGACTGCTCAAGGAGCGCCTCGATCGTTGGCTGGAGTCCGGGTGGGGAGAGGTGGCGTTGTTGTTCGGCAGCAAACGGGATTTGGTGAAAGGGACATTGACCGATGCCAGCCAGCGGCAACGGTTTTGGCGGGATGCCGTTTTGGCGGTGGAGCGGGAAGGACGCTGTGATCGAACCGACAATGCGCCCTGGTTCCTGGCTCGATTGGAAGAGGCGCGAAAAAAGATGAGCCAAAAAAAAACACCCCTGTAACGATTCCCTGTTCGACAGCGGGTAGTGTCCCAACTTGGTTTATCTGGTAGAATCCACACGAGGTTTCCATGTTGC